>JAIVIH010000349.1 GCA_020200615.1 Actinomycetota bacterium
GGTCCCGCTGGAACAGGGGCGTGTCGTTCACCTTGACGGAAATCAAGGTCTCCCCGAGGAGTACGTACAGCGACGCGTCCAGAGGCGGGAGGCGGTCGTACCGGTGGATGACCCGCCCCCGGGGCGTCGTGATCGAACGAGTGCAGGGGGTGGTGGTGGCGATCTTCGACGGGTACTCCGGCCCGCAATCAACGGGAGGCTTGAACGCAGGCGTGACCCTGGACTCATAGACCAGCAGCGGGGTGAAGTTCATCTCCACGTAGTTGCCCGATTCGGAGTGCGCACCGACCGAGGTCAGGCGCAGCTCGCCGACGGGTCCGCGCGGTGCGAAGAACGGGAAGTCCATGATCGCCAACCGGGCCGTGTCGACCTTCGGCGGCGGCCGTGGTTCCTCGGCCGGTTGCCGGTCGGCGTCCCGGCAACCCGAGATCACGAGAGCCAGGAGGGCCAGCACGGTCGCCACCGTCCCCTTGGGTGACCGCACCCCCATCACCGCAAGTGTGCCCGTTCGTGAACGGAAGCGCACAGAGGCTCGAGGGCTTGTGCGTGAACCGCCGCTCGTACGTCACAGGAGAGAAACGCTCGGGACGTGACCCGTACGTAGCTTGCCAACATGGATCGAAGGGACTTCCTCCGCCTGACAGGCGCGGCCATGGCGACGGGTGCGCTCGCCGCGTGCGGAAACGGATCGACCGACACCAGCGCGGGCTCGACCACGACCGCCACCGGCGCGCAACCCATCCCGAGCGGCAACCGGAAGGTACGGCTCGGCTTCATCGCCCTCACCGACTGCGCTTCCATCGTCATGGCCAAGGAGCTCGGGTACTTCGCCGAGCGGAACCTTGACGTTTCAGTGGAGAAGCAGGCCTCGTGGCCTGCGACTCGGGACAATCTCCTGAACGGTGAGATCGACGGAGCCCACTGCCTCTTCGGGATGCCCTTCTCGGTGGCCACAGGAATAGGCGGCTCGGGCCAGCGGGACCTGAAGGTCGCCATGATGCTCAACAACAACGGCCAGGCCATCACCTTGGCCAAGGAGTTCGCCTCCGTGGGCTACGAGACCTGGCCAAGGCACGGGCGGCGCTGGAGTCGAAGACGCCCACGCTGGCCATGACGTTCCCGGGCGGCACGCACGACATCTGGCTGCGGTACTGGCTGCGGGCCACGAAAGTCGACGAAAGGATCCTCAAGATCATTCCCATCCCGCCGCCCCAGATGGTGGCGAACATGAAGGTCAACATCATGGACGGCTTCTGCGTGGGCGAGCCGTGGGGCGCCCAGGCTGTCGACCAGGAGCTCGGCTTCACCCACCTCAACACCCAGGATCTCTGGAAGCACCATCCCGAATAGGCCCTGGTCGTCAACCAGCGCTTCGTGAGCGAGCGCAAGGACGTCCTCATGGACGTCATGGGCGCGGTGCTCAAGGCCAGCAGGTGGCTCGATGACCCGGCAAGCCGCAAGAAGGCTTCGGAGACAATCGGCGCCGCGGCCTACGTCAACGCCCCTCCGGCAGAGATCGAACGACGGCTGTTGGGGAACTACAACCTCGGCGCCGACCTGCCTCCCCGCACGTACACCGACGATTACATGACCTTCTTCCGCAATGGTGCGGTCAACTTCCCGCGCAAGGCGCACGCCATCTGGTTCTTGGCGCAGTACGGCCGTCTCGGGCTGCTGAAGGACGCCCCGGCCTACCAGGAGCTGGCCGACTCCATGATCCTGCAAGACCTGTACCGGGAGATCGCAGCCAAGGAGAAGGTGCCGATCCCCGACGACGACATGAAGCCGTTCGTCATCAAGCTGGACAACGCCAACTTCGATCCCGCCCGTCCCCAGGAGGAGGTTTCCCGAGCATGACGATCCTGCAGCCAGCACCGCCCCAAGTCGAACCGTCGGGCGCCGAAACGCCCATCCCCGAGCCTGCCCCGGCTGCGAGCCCGGCGGCCACCCGAACCGGTGCCGCGGTCCGAGCCGTGGCCTGGAGCCTGGTGGGCGCAGCCGTCGTCATCGCCCTGTGGTCGGCGGTGGCGCTCAGCTCACCCGACCTGCCAACACCGCCGGAGGCCCTGCGCTCATTGCAGGACCTGCTGTCGAACCCCTTCTATGACAACGGCCCGAACGACAAGGGAATCGGAGTGCAGCTGCTGGCGTCGCTGCAACGCGTGTTCCTCGGGTTCGTCATGGCCACGGCGGTCGGCGTGCCCCTCGGCTTCCTCATCGGAGGGAGCAGGCGGGCCTGGCAAGCGGCCAACCCGATCGTGCAGCTCCTTCGCCCGGTCTCACCCCTGGCCTGGTTCCCGATCGGGTTGGTCGTCCTCAAGGATGCGCCCAACGCTGCGGTGTTCGTGATCTTCATCACCGCGTTGTGGCCCACGGTGATCAACACCGCCGCGGGGGCCGCCTCCGTACCACGCGACCACCGCAACGTCGCCCGCGTGTTCAAGTTCGGGCGGTTCGCCTACGTGCGCCACGTGATGGTGCCCCACACGCTTCCGTCCATCATCACCGGGCTTCGCCTCTCCATGGGCGTGGCGTGGATGGTGATCGTCGCCGTCGAGATGCTGTCGGGCGGCACCGGAGTGGGGTTCTTCGTGTGGAACTCCTACAACGGCTCCGACCTGCCCGCCGTCGTCGCCGCCATCATCCTCATCGGCGCCGTGGGGGTTGTTCTCGACACTGCATTCGTCCGGCTGGGCCGTAGGTTCGCCCCCGAGGAGGTCACTACGTGAAGCTCGAACTGCAAGCCGTCTGCAAGACCTTCCCCCGCACCAAGCGGTCCCCCGCCCAGGACGTGTTGCGAGACGTCGACCTCACGGTGGAGGAGGGTGAGTTCGTCTCGTTCATCGGCCACTCGGGTTGCGGCAAGTCGACCCTGCTCAACGTGGTGGGAGGCCTGCTCCGCCAGGAGTCGGGTCGGGTGCTTGTCGATGGCGTTCCCGTCGAAGGACCGGGCCCCGACCGGGCCATGGTCTTCCAGACCTACTCGCTCCTACCCCGCCTCAGCCTGGTGGCCAACGTGAGGGAGGCGGTTCGGGCCGCACGTCCCGGCCGGCCGGCGGCTGTGACCGACGAGTTGGTCGAGCGCTACCTCGTCGCCGTGGGGCTGTGGGACCATCGGGACAAGCGCCCGGGGCAGGTCTCCGGGGGAATGCAGCAGCGCACGGCGGTCGCCCGCGCCTTCGCCGTCTCACCCCGGCTCCTGCTGCTGGACGAGCCTTTCGGCGCCCTCGACGCGCTCACGCGGGCTCGCCTCCAGATGCAGTTGATGGACCTCTGGCAGAACGAGTCGGAGACGGAGACGGTGCTGATAGTCACCCACGGGATCGACGAGGCCATCTTCCTGGCTGACCGGATCGTGATCATGGCCAACGCTCCGCAGCCCTCGATCCTCGACGTCATCCCCGTCGACCTGCCCCGGCCCCGGGACCGCACGGCGATGGGCCTCGACCCGGCCTACCGGGCCGTACAGGAGCGGCTCGTCCGCCTCCTCACGGCCGAGGAGCCGGAGGCGGCATAGTCGCCCGAGGAGGCGACGCAGCGGACATAGTCGCCCGAGGAGGCGACGCAGCGGACATAGTCGCCCGAGGAGGCGACGCAGCGGACATAG
>JAIVIH010000105.1 GCA_020200615.1 Actinomycetota bacterium
GGCGTCCGGTTGGTGAGCAGGGCGACCCGGAGCGGACGATCACCGGTCAGGGTGGCCTCGTCGGGAACCGCGAGGTCGCCCAGGAGGTCGCCCATGGCCAGACCGTGTTGCTCGGCCAGCACCTCGGTAGGGGCCATGAACGCCCCCTGGTACCCGCCCTGGACGCCCATGAGAAGGGCCGTGAGGGCCACGACCGTCTTGCCGCTGCCCACGTCGCCCTGGAGGAGCCGGTGCATCGGGTGGGGGCCGGCCAGGTCCGCGGCTATCTCGGCGATGGCCCGCTCCTGGGCGCCGGTCAGCGGGAACGGGAGCGCTCCGTGGAAGCGCCTGACCAGCTCGCCCTCCACCCGGTGACGGAGGCCCTTGGCCTCGTGCTCGAACGCCCGCTTGCGCATCACCAGCGCCAGCTGCAACCGGAGGAGCTCGTCGAGCACCAGGCGCTTGCGGGCCGCAGCAGCCGCCGCCATCGACTCCGGATTGTGGATGTGGTTGAAGGCCCACGTACGGTCAACCAGGTCGAGCCGGTCGCGCCACTCGAGCGGGAGCGGCTCGGCGAACTCGCCGGCCCGTCCCAACGCCTCCTCGATCCACTCCCCCAGCTCCCACGTGGTCAGGCCCGCCTTCTCCGACTGGGGATAGACGGGAACGATGCGGCCGGTGCGGTTTCCCACCAGATCGACCACGGGGTTGGTCATCTGCTTCCGGCCCTTGTAGGTCTCGACCTTCCCGAAGAAGACACCCTCGATCCCGTCGTGGAGCTGGCGGGCGCGCCACGGCTGGTTGAAGAACACGCAGCGCAGGTAGCTGGACCCGTCGAAGACGTCGACCTCCACGATGGTCCGCCGCTGGCGTGTCCGCCGGCTCTGGACCCGCTTCACCGTGGCCAGGGCCAGGGCCTCCTCGCCCACCTTGAGATCCCGGATGGCGGCCTGGTGGGTACGGTCGACATAGCGCCGCGGGTAGTGAGTGAGCAGGTCGAGGACGGTGCGGATCTCCTTGGCCTCGAGGGCCTCGGCCTTCTTGGGGCCCACCCCCGCCAGCTGGGTGACGGGGAGGAGTGCGAGCTGGGCCAGCCGCCGGGGCAGGGCCTACTCCGCGCTGAAGAGGTAGGCGGAAAGGGGCTGGTCCCCCCGGTGGACCTCGACCGCCGCCTTCGGGCGTTTCGCCGCCAACCACTCCGTCACCCTTCCCGTGGCCTCGGAGGTGGCGGCCTCCCCCTCGACCACCGTCACCAGCTCGTCCCCGTCCTCCACGAGCCGCTCGAGCAGGGCGCAGGCGGCGTCGGCCAAGCCGGCAGCGACGGTGACGATCTCATGGCCCAGGACGCCCAGGTGGTCGCCTTCCCGCACCGGGCCGGCGGCAGTGGTCGCGTCCCGGACGGCCCACGTGACCTCGCCCCAGCGCACCTGGTCGGCGGCCTCGGCCATCGTCTCGGCGTTGGTCTCGGCGTCGGCCTTCGGATCGAAGCCCATGAGGGCGGCGAACCCTTCGGCCAGGCTCTGCGTGGGCACCACCAGGACCGGCTTCCCGGCCATCTCCGCCGCTCTCTGGGCCACGGGCACGACGTTCTTGTTGTTGGGCAGCAGGACCACCCCTCGAGCCCCGCTGGCTTCGATGGCCTCCAGGAGCTCGGCCGTCGACGGGTTCATGGACTGACCGCCGGAGACGACCGTCTCCACGCCCAGTGAATGAAGGATGGTGAGGGCACCGTCGCCTGCGCCCACGGCCACCACGGCGGTGGCCTCCGAGGGTCGGGCCGGCGGTGGCGGAGCGTCGCCCTTGGGAGGCGTCGACCCGTCACCGCCGGCGCCCTCGCGGACCCACCGCTCCTCCGCCACCTGCTCGGCCAGGTCGGTGACCCGGATCTGGCGAGGGCGCCCCATGTCGACGGCGGCGTCGATGGAGGCACCGATGTCGTCGGTGTGGATGTGGCAGTTCCACAGGCCGTCGCCCCCCACCACCACGATTGAGTCGCCCAGCGCCGCCCAGGCCTGCTTGAAGGCAGCAACGGCCTCGTCGGGGGCCTCCAGCAGGAACATGACCTCGTAGCGCAGAGCGTCCTCTGCGGCGTCTTTGGAAACCTTCTGCGCCACCGGTGGGCCCTCCATCTCCGAGGGCCCGAGCGGCCCTCTGAGCGGGGTGCTGGGGTCGGGAGCGGGCACGGGGCGCTCGTCGGCCACGAACAGAAGGACGTCGAGCAGGAGGAGGAAGCCGGCGCCTCCGGCATCCACCCCCCCCGCCTCGGCCAGGACCGGGAGGAGGTCGGGTGTGCGCTCCAGGGCGCCGCGACCGGCAGAGGCGGCGGCATCGAGGATCCGGACGAGGGTGACGTCCGGCTCGGAGACGGCCTGGGCCGCTTCCGCCGCTTCTCGCACCACCGTGAGGATCGTGCCCTCGACGGGTCGCATCACCGCCTGGTAGGCGGCCGTCGAGGCTGCCGCCAGGGCCTCGGCCACGGCCCGGCCATCGACCGTCGGGCATCCCTTCAGCGTGTCGGTGAAGCCCCTGAGGATCTGGGACAGGATCACGCCCGAGTTGCCGCGTGCACCCATCAGGGAGGCGTGGCCTATGGCCCGGCACACGTCGGCCATGGCCTCCTTGCCGTCGACGTCGACCGGGCCCAGGTCGGTGACGACCGACTCGAGGGTGAGGGCCATGTTGGTACCGGTGTCGCCGTCGGGCACGGGGTAGACATTCAGGCGGTTCAACCGCTCCTGGTGGGCACGGAGCGCGTCCCGATAGCCGACGAGGACCGCCTTGAGGTCCTTGGGCTCCAGTTGGTCGAGCGAAGTCACGGCGAGAGCGGTCTAACGGAGCAGGCCGGCAGCCGGAAGCCGGACATCGTTGACCATGGGCGCTCCAGCGTAGCGGCGCCTCCGCCACTGCTAACGTGAACGAGTCATGGCCTCGGTTTGCGATGTGTGCGGGAAGAAGCCGTCGTTCGGCATGAGCGTCAGCCACTCCCACCGGCGTAACCGCCGGCGGTGGAACCCGAACATCCAGCGCGTGCGGGCCATCGTGGCCGGGACTCCGAAACGCGTGAACGTGTGCACCGGCTGTCTCAAGGCGGGCAAGATCGTCAAGGCCGTCAGTTAGCCATTCGGGCTGATTCGTGGCGGCCGACGATCTCGACGAGGCCCGCCGCCGGTTGGAGGACGAGTACGGGCAGGTCAGGCGTCATCTTGACCGCGTCCGGGATGCGGTGCACCACGTGGAGCAGGCCGGCCCGGAAGACGACCTCTACGGTCTGCTGGGCAAGCTCGAGGACCGCGTCCAGGAGGCCCGCACCGGAGGGGTGATCGGATCGGGTGCCCACGGCCACCGGCGGGCGCTTCAGGACTACCTGGATCTCAAGGGTGAGGGATGAGTGACGGATGAGCGAGGTCTCCGAGCGCTACCGGAGGCTGGCCGACGCCTTCGCGGCCAGGCTCGCGGCGGTGCCCGAGGACAAGTGGTCGAGCCCGTCGCCGTGTGAGGACTGGACGATCCGGGATCTCGTGGCTCATGTCG
>JAIVIH010000350.1 GCA_020200615.1 Actinomycetota bacterium
ACGTAAGCCCGGGCCGAGCCCAGGGCCCCGTCGAGGCGGGCGACCTCGACCTGGATGATCTCGTCCTCGCTCATGAGCCGGCGGTCGAAGCGACGGGACTTTCCCTCGGTGAGGCCGACGAACTCGTCGAGGGCCCGGCGGGCCACGCCCAGGGGGAAGCCGGCCATGATCACCATGAGCAGGCTCCAGAACGGCATGCGGAAGAAGGCGTCCTCGGCCCGGGCCCGCTCGTAGAGCGGCGCCGCCGTGTGCTCCACCGGCACCCGCACGCCCTCGGCGGCCACGTGATGGCTGCCCGTCCCCCGAAGCCCGGCCGCCCGCCAGGTGTCGAGCACCTCGACATCGGCCGCCGGCAGCCACACGAACCGCCAGTCGGGCAGGCCGTTCTCCAGCATCCGGGGGACGAACTCTCCGCTCAGAGGGCCGCTCGGGCCCTGGCCATCCATCACCAGCACCCCGTTCACGAACCAGTCGGCGTGAGGGGCGCCGCTGGCGAACGGCCACCGCCCCGAGACCGTGAACGACCCGTCGCCGTTGGGCACGGCCTGGCCGCCGGGCGTGAAGGACCCGGCGGCAATGCCGTCGGGTCGCGTCGAAAGGACCTTGAGGGCGACGGAGGGCTCCAGCCAGGCGGCGAAGCAGGTGGCGTTTCCGATGAGCGTCGTCCAGGCCGCCGACCCGTCGGCTCGCGCCAGCTCCTCGACGACCTCGATGATCGTCGCCGGGTCCCGCGGCGGACCGCCCAGGGCTTCGGGCATGGCCATGTGGAAGAGGCCGGCGGCCCGCACCTGCTCGACCAGGTCGGCGGGCATGGTCCGGGCCTCTTCGCCTTCGGCCGCCCGCTCGGACAGCACGGGGGCCAACTCTCGGGCCGCGTCGAGGACCGTCATGCCCGTAACCTATTGGGTGATGGACGACGCCGAGCGGGAGGCGAGGCGACGCCGGCGCGAGGAGTGGGCACTCGACGCCCTCGCCCGGCAGACGGCGGTGGTCGACGACCTGGAAGCCCGCGCCGCCGACCCCCTGCGCTGGCTGGCCCTCCGGCGCCAGGCGCTGTCCTACCTGAGGCACCTGGACACGTGGCAACAGGGCCGGGCCTTCTCCGAGATGTCCGACGTGCTGGACGCCCATCAACGGTCCCTCCAGGACCGGGTTGCCGCCGCTGAGTCCGAGCTGGCCGGCATGGACCACGTAGAGCGGCGGCATCTGGAGGGCCGGCTGGGGCTACGACTGGCCGTGATCGGCAAGGGCGGGGCGGGCAAGACGGTGATCTGTTCCACCCTGGCCCGCCTCCTGGCCCGCCAGGGGCGCAAGGTGCTGGCCGTCGACATGGACACCAACCCCGGCCTGGCCTACAGCATCGGACTGGAGGCCGCCGGTGGCGACCACGGCCTCTCCCCCGATGCCCTCGAGGAGAGCCCGGGGGCGGCCTACGGGTGGCAGTTGCGCAGCGGGCTCCTCCCCCGGGAGGCGGTGGAGCGGTTCGCGGTTCCCGCTCCCGACGGCGTGGCCTTCCTCTCCATGGGCAAGATCGGCGAGGTCGACAAGTCGTCGGCCAAGCGGACGGTGGTCGCCGTCATCCAAATCCTGCTGGGGTTCGGCGAGCCCGGCTGGGACGTGATCGGCGACCTCGAGGCCGGTCCCACCACTCCCTTCGAGCGCTACCACGCCTTCTCCGACGACGTCATGGTGGTCGTGGGCCCGGCCTGGCGTTCGGCCTTGACCGCCCGCCGCCTGCTCCCGATGGTGGGCGACGGTCGGAGGACCACGATCGTCGCCAACCGCTTCCGCAACGAGCGCGACCATCCCGGCCTCGTCCCCCGGATCCGAATTCCCTTCGATCCCCAGGTGGCCGAGGCCGAGCGCCAGGGCCTCTCCCCCCTCGACGTGTGTCCCGACTCCCCCGCCATTCGGGCCATCGCCCAGGTGGCCGAACTGTTCGTCTCTCAGGAGGTACCGGTATGAGAATCGCCATCTGCGGCAAGGGCGGGTCGGGCAAGAGCATGATCGCCGGCTCCCTCGCCCGTCATCTGGCCCGTCGCGGCCATTCCGTCGTGGCCGTCGACGCCGACCCCAACCCCAACCTGGGTATCTCCCTGGGCGTCGACCGCGGGACGGTGGAGGAAATGCGGCCCATCCTCAACGCCCTTCTCGACGAGGGCCACACCCACGACGACCCCCAGCCCCTGGCCGAGGACCTCCTCACCAGGTTCGGAGTCGACGCCCCCGAGGGGATCCGGCTGGTGGCGACGGGCAAGATCGAGCGGCCCTCGGACGCCTGCCTGTGCTGCGGCTCGCACAACACCACCCGCCAGTTCTTCGGCGAGCTGGCCGACGACGGCCGGGTGGTGGTAGCCGACCTGGAGGCGGGGCTCAACGACCTGATCTGGGCCAAGCCCGGAGGCGACGACGTGGTCCTGGCCGTCAGCGAGGGCAGCGAGAAGTCGGTCGAGATCGCCCGCCGCGCCGTGGTGGTGGCCGAGGAGCTGGGGGTCACCCGGATCATCGGCGTGGCCAACCGGTCCCTGTCCGAGGAGGATGCGGCCCGCATCGGCGAGCTGCTCGGAGTGGGCGAGGTCTTCCGCGTTCCCGAGGACCGCTCGGTGGAGCGGGCCGATCACCTGGGCGTGGCCCCGATGGACGCCGACCCGTCCTCCCCCGCCATGGTCGCGGTGAGCGAGCTGGCCGACCTCGTGGTCAAGAATTAGGGCCCGCCTACGCGAACCAGCCCCCTCGGGGCTTTGTAGTGCGTGGAAGAACTTCCGTCGCTCGACGACGCCATCGAGTCCATCGCCGCTCCCGACGCCTCGGAGGACACCCTCCGGTCGATCGTCGAGCGGCACCGTCGCCGCCAGGTCCGGGCCTTGGCCGGCGGCCTGCTCGTCGTTCTGGTCGCCGGGCCGGCCCTGGGTTGGGCCCTCGGTCGCTCGACCGAAGGCGACGGAGCTCGCGATGTGCAGGCCGCCAGCGGGCAGCCCACGCCACCGGCTCCGGAGGTGGTCCACGCCCCGGCGGTCTCGGCCTCCGAAATGGGGAGCATGGGCGACCCCGGCTCTTACGGTCCTCCGCCCGCCACCCGTCTCTTCCTCCGCGATACCGAGGACCGAATCCGCATCCGGGCTTACACGAGCGACCTCGGGTCGCTCCCCCCCGGGTTGGAAGGTGAGAATGCCGATGCCGCCGCCTGCCGGCGGCCCACCCAGCTGTTCCACGCTCAGATCTCCGACGACTTCGTGGCCGACAACGGCACCGCTCCCGTCATGACCTGGACGCCGGAGCCGGCGCCCGTCACCCTGCTCGACGTCGGTCTTCTCGGGGTCGTCGAGGGATCACCGATCCTCCGGGTGGGGCTGGGCCCGGCGCAGGAGGCGGAACGCGACCCGGTACACGTAGCCCGGCGGGTTGGAGCCGGTGCGCACCCGTCGCCACCGGGAGAGGGTGCGGGCAAAAGCTTCCTGGGCCACGTCTTCGGCGTCGTCTCGCCTGGCGCCGGTGAGGACCAGGACCTGA
>JAIVIH010000351.1 GCA_020200615.1 Actinomycetota bacterium
CCCTGGGACACCGGGCCGTCGACCGGGTCGAGCGGCTTCGGCAGCGAGGTCGAGCTGGACGACGAATTCCTCCCGCCGTCCTCGCCGTCGACCACGCTGCCGGCCCAGGCCACGCAGCCGGCGGTCACCGTGCCCGATCCGTCGACCGAGCTCCCCGACGACGTGGATCCCACTCCGCCCTCTCCCGTGCTCACCACCCCGTCGCCCTCTGTGCCGTTCAGCGTCCCCGGGGGTGTGAACTGTCCCAGGACCGTCACCATCCCCGGTTGCGACGACTGAGTCCTTGTCGGCGATGGGCGTGTGCGAGAACTGCGCCGGCGAGGATGAGGATCTGAGCCCCGTGTGGCGCCTTCCCGCCGGTACCACCGAGGCCCCGGAGCTGTGGTGCGCCGACTGCCGGGACCGGTACCCCCACGAGCCCCAGGACGAGCCCGACGAGTCAGAGTCAGCCGGCGGTTGATCTGAGGGCCCGCCCCCTGCTCAGGCCCAGGGCAGGGACGGTCGGTAGAATGTCCGCACCGCCGGCAGCACCCAGGGCCTCGGGCAGTCAGCCCCTCCCCGCGCCGGACGGGAGGAGGCTCGCCATGGCCCAGAACGTCACCGTCCCCGCCGTCCGGGCCCGTAAGGGTGGAACCCCCATCGTGATGGTCACCGCCTATGACGCCCCGACCTGCCGGATCGCCGATGAGGCCGGAGCAGACGTCATCCTGGTGGGCGACTCGGTAGGGATGGTCGTGCTCGGCTACGAGGACACCCTGTCGGTGACCCTGAAGGACATGGTTCATCACGTGAGCGCCGTCTCCCGGGCCCGTCCGCGGGCGCTGGTAGTGGCTGACCTGCCCTGGCTCACATACCACCTGTCCACGGAGGACACCGTCCGCAACGCGGCGGCCCTGGTGCGGGCGGGGGCCCAGGCGGTCAAGCTCGAGGGGGGAGCTCGCCGGACGCCCATGGTGGAGGCCTTGACCCTCGCCGAGATCCCGGTCATGGGCCATGTCGGGCTCACGCCCCAGTCCGTCCACGTCATGGGCGGCTATCGGGTGCAGGCGCAGCAGCCGGAGGCGGCCGCCACCCTCATCGAGGATGCGCACGCGCTGGCCCGGTCCGGGTGCTTCGCCATCGTCCTCGAGGGCGTGCCCGCCGAAGTGGCCCAGGCCGTCACCGAGGCTGTGCCCGTCCCCACCATCGGCATCGGGGCCGGCCGCTGGTGCGACGGCCAGGTGCTGGTCCTCCACGACCTGCTGGGCCTCGAGGACCGGGTGCTGCCCCGGTTCGTGCGCCGTTACGGCTCGCTCAAGGCCGATGCCGTCGAAGCGGTGCGCGCTTTTGCCGGCGACGTGCAGGCCGGGCGGTTTCCCTCGGAAGCCGAGAGCTACCACGTGGGGGACGACGTGGCCGCGGCCCTCGGCCTGCCTCGAGCCGAGAGCAGGCCGGCATGACCTCGGACCCTCCGGAAGCAGGGCCCGAGCGGCCCCCTGAGCGGGAAGCAGGGCCCGAGCGGCCCCCTGAGCGGGAACCAGGGCCCGAGCGGCCCCCTGAGCGGGAACCAGGGCCCGAGCGGCGATCCTCGTTCCGGCTGCCTGGCCCCCGCTCGGTTAAGTGGGGCGTCCTCGGTCTGCTGGTCGTCGGGATCGGCCTGCTGCTCCTCAAGGGGGCCAACCAACCTGAGGACCCGTTCCTGCGCAGCGACCGCCAGCGAGTGGAGGGATTCGGCCAGATCGCCTTCAGCGTCGATCGGATGGCGTCCACCCGGCGTTGCGCCCTGCTCGCCCAGAGCGAACCGCAGCGCTCGCAGGGCCTGATGAACCGAACCGACCTGGCCGGGCACGACGGAATGATCTTCGCCTTCCCCTCGGATACGTCGAACAGCTTCTACATGCTGAACACTCCGATGCCGCTCTCGATCGCCTGGTTCGACGCCGAGGGCCGGTTCGTCTCATCCACCGACATGGAGCCCTGCCTCGACCGCCCCGACTGCCCGCTCTACAGCCCCGCAGGCCCGTACCGGTACGCCCTCGAAGTGCCGAAAGGCGGTCTAGAGGCTCTGGGCATCGGCCCCGGCGCCGTCATCTCCATCGGGGGGCCCTGCAGCGACCCCACCGAGAGCTGATCGGCGTCCGTCTCTCCGACCCCCGGCCTGCTTCGGAGAGGCGGACGCCACCACTGAGACGGTCCTCGGGCCGGTTGATGACGCGATCGTCTGGGATTTCTCCGTAGTCCGCTGGTTTCCCCGGAGGAGGGCGCGGGGTACGGTCGGGGAGGCTCACTCGCCGCGTCGAAGGTCCACACGTGCGGAGATCCCCAGTTCGTCGCC
Source organism: Actinomycetota bacterium (assembly GCA_020200615.1). The sequence continues at coordinate 2,315 of JAIVIH010000351.1, forward strand.
GGTCCCTGGTCGCCGAACACGACGGCGACCTGGCTCATGCCGCGGCCGCTGGTGGGGCCGAGGCCTTCACCGAGCTTTACCGGCGTCATGCCGGCGCAGCGTGGGGAGTGGCGAACGCCATCCTGCGCAACCGGGACGACGCGGCTGATGCAGTAGCCGAGGCGTTCACCAACGTCTTCCGGGCGCTGTCCTCGTCCGGCGACGACTTTGCCGGGCTGCGGTTCCGCCCCTACCTGCTGACCGCGACCAGAAACGCCGCCATCGACATGGTGCGGGCCACGGCTCACGCCCCGTCGGCCGACCTCGACGGCGACGTGATCGAATCCAAGGGCCGAGGTCCGGTGGAGGAGGTCGTCGCCCGGGAGGACTCGGCGCTGGTCACCGAGGCCTTCGCCGAACTTCCGGAGCGTTGGCGGTCGGCATTGTGGTTGATCGATGTCGAGCAGCTCTCGACTCGAGAAGCGGCGTCGATCCTCGGGGTCGAGCCCAACAACGCCGCCCAGCTGGCCGCCCGGGCCCGCAGCCGCCTTCGCGCCCACTACGTGCAGGCCCACGTCCCCAACCACATCCAGCCTGTCTGCCGGGACGTCGTGGCGTCGCTGGGCAGCTACCTCGCCCGCACCGCTTCCCCCACGGCGCGCGCCCGCGTCGATCATCACGTAGCCGAGTGCTCCGATTGCTCGGCGCGCCTGGCCCACGTGCGCGACCTCGGGATCACGCTCCGGCGGGCTCTCCTCCCGCTCCCGCTGGTCCTTCACGAGCGGGTGCGCCGGATGCTGGAGACGGTGGGAGGCTCCAGGGCCTCGGCCTTCGCGGCCCAGGTGGGCGGTGCGCCGGTGGTATCCACCAGCCTCCCTGTCGAGGGCTGGGCCGCGGTCGTGCAGCACCTTTCCGCCGCCTCGCCCATGTTCGAGCGGGTCGTGGCGGGAACGTCGGCCGCGGTCCTTGCCGTCGCCGTATCGGCCATGGCCACCAAGAGCCCGGATCCCTCACGCCCCGAGGCGCGCCGTGCGCCTGCGTCAGCTGCGGCCAGTCCCGGTCAAGTGGCGCCGGCTGGACCCCTTGCCCGTACGTCCCCCGTGGCCGCGATCAGTGACAGGGCAGAGCCGCCTTCCTCGGCCACGAACGGGGCGCCGCCGCCGTTGCCCGTTGCCGGAGCGGCCCTGCCCGCCGCCCCGGGCCTGCTCCCCAACGT
>JAIVIH010000352.1 GCA_020200615.1 Actinomycetota bacterium
TCTCGCCTGGACCGCGGCTTCGGTCACGTGGCGGTAGCGTCGGGCCATGGACATCCTCGCCGCTCTGTTCGTCGAGAGCATCGGCCAGCGACAGGCACCGGGGCCCGCGACCCGGATCGACCTCACTGGGGTGATGTTCTCCATGGCGGCCCCCACACCGCCTCCGGTCACCATCGCCCCCCACCTGGTCGTGCTCATCCGGTGCCGGCCCGAGGAGTCCGGCCTCGACACCCTGGAGGTCGAGTTCCGGGACAACGAGGCGGTCGAGGTGGCCCGCAACGTCCAGCCCGTGTCCATCCAGCCGGGCAAGTTCGGACGTCAACTGGTCAAGGGCGAGCTGACCTATCCGGACTACGGCACCATCGAGGCACACTGCCGGCTGACGGGCGGGCCGACCCTCGTGGTTCCCCTGACACTCCTGCCTGCGGTGGGATGAAGGCCTTCGCCGCCGGCCTGTCGGAGCACCCGGATCACGTCGAAGCCACGGCCGAGGCGGTGGGCCAGGTCCTCGAGGGCCTGGGTGGGAACGAGCAGCCGGATCTGGCCCTCCTGTTCGTCACGCCCCACCACCGGGACGGGCTGAACGAGATCGCGGAAACCGTCCGCCGCATCCTGCGTCCGGGCGTGTTGGTCGGATGCGCCGCGCAGTCAGTGGTGGGAGGCACTCGGGAGATCGAGGGCACGCCCGGCATCTCGCTCTGGGCGGGGCTCACCGGGCCCGTCGTCCCCTTCCATCTCGTGGCCGTGCCCACGCCCGACGGCCCCACCGTCACCGGGTGGCCCGACTTCCCGCCGGACACGTCGGCCATGCTCGTCTTGGGCGACGCCTTCACCTTTCCCCCTGACGCCTTCCTCCGCCGGGTGGACGAGGAGCATCCCGACCTGCCCGTGGTCGGCGGCATGGCCCTCGCCGGCCAGACCCCCGGTGACAACCTCCTGGTGCTCGACGACCGCCTGCTCAGGCAGGGGGCGATCGGCGTCCTTCTCGGACCTGGGGTGGAGGTCACCACCGTGGTCTCCCAGGGTTGCCGGCCCATCGGCTCGCCCTTCGCCGTCACCCGGGCCGAGGGGAACGTCGTCTACGAGCTGGCGGGAAGGCCGGCCCTCGAACGCCTGGGCGAGGCGGCCGAGACCATGCCCGAGCAGGATCGGGCCCTGCTCACCCAGGGAGTTCACCTGGGTCGGGTCATCGACGAGCAGAAGGACGACTTCGACCGGGGCGATTTCCTCATCCGCAACGTGATGGGCGGCGACCCCAACACGGGCGCCATCGCCGTCGGCGACCTGATCGAAGTGGGCGCCACCGCCCAGTTCCAGGTCCGTGACGCGGCGTCGGCCGACGAGGACCTCCGCCATCTCGTGGGCGGGCGCTCGGCCGACGCCGCCCTGCTGTTCACGTGCAACGGCCGGGGCTTCCGGCTCTTCCACGAGGCAAGCCGGTGGCTGACGGCAGAACCTAAGCTCCCGGTCGCATGACCTTCGACAACCCGCTGGTCGAGGCTACGACTGACCGGGTGGCACCGCCTGCGGTGCTCGTGGTCTTCGGGGCGTCGGGCGATCTCACCAGTCGCAAGCTCATGCCTGCCGTCGAGCGACTGGCTCTGCGACGGCTTCTGCCCGGCGGGTTCTCGGTCGTGGGTGTGGCCCGCACGGAGATGGACGACGACGACTTCCGCGAGCGCATGCGCACGACGGTGGAAGAGTCGGGGGGCGGTGGCGACGAGGCCAAGCACGTGTGGGACGCCTTCGCCGGTGGGTTCCGCTACGTGGCCGGGGACTACGCCAGCCCCGACACCTTCGCCCGCTTGAAGGCCGTGCTGGCCGAGCTCGACCGTGAGCGGGGCACGGCGGGGAACCGGCTCTACTACCTGGCCACCCCGCCCACCACGTTCCCAACCATCGTGACGTCGCTGGCCGAGGCCGGGCTCAACACGCGCGACCGGGAGGGCGCGTTCGTGCGGGTGGTGATCGAGAAGCCGTACGGCCACGACGAGGCGTCGGCCGCCGCCCTCGACGCCACCGTGCACGCCGCCTTCGACGAGTCCCAGGTCTACCGGATCGATCACTACCTGGGGAAGGAGACGGTCCAGAACGTCCTCGCCCTGCGCTTCGCCAACGCCATCTTCGAGCCCATCTGGAACCGGCGCTACGTCGACCACGTCCAGATCACGGTGAGCGAGTCGCTCGGCGTCGGCCACAGGGGGAGCTTCTACGAGCAGGCGGGGGCCCTGCGCGACATCGTCCAGAACCACGTCATGCAGGTGTTGGCCCTCACCCTCATGGAGCCCCCGGCCACCTTCGACCCCAACTCGATCCGCGACGAGAAGGTGAAAGCCCTGCGGGCGGTCGACCTCTACACGCCTGAAGACGTGGTCGCCGACGTGGTTCGGGGCCAGTACACCCGAGGCTGGGCCCAGGGTGACGAAGCGCCCGGCTACCGAGACGAGGAGGGCGTGCACCCCCACAGCCAGCGGGACACCTACGTGGCCATGGCCGTGCAGGTGGACAACTGGCGCTGGGCCGGGGTCCCCTTCTACGTGCGCACGGGGAAGCGCCTGCCCAAGCGGGTGACGGAGGTGGCCATGGAGTTCAAGGCCGTGCCTCACCTGCCCTTCGCCGCCGATCAGGCCGAGGGCCTGGAGCCCGACGCCCTGGTGGTGCGGATCCAGCCCGACGAGGGCATCACCCTGCGGTTCGGAGCCAAGGTGCCGGGCCAGGCCTTCCGGGTCCGCTCCGTGTCCATGGACTTCTTCTACGGGGCGGCCTTCCTCGAGGAGACGCCCGAGGCCTACGAGCGCCTCCTCCTGGACGCCCTCGTCGGAGACCCCACCCTGTTCATCCGCAGCGACGAAGTGGCCCAGGCCTGGCGCATCTGCGACCCCATCCTCCGGGCGTGGGAAGACGGCGACGCGCCCCTTGCCCGGTACGAGGCCGGCACGTGGGGCCCGGCCGAGGCCGACGCCCTGCTGGCCCGGGACGGCCGGAAGTGGCGGCGGCCATGAGCGAGCACCGAAGCGAAGCGCCGCCTGCGTGGCGGATCGCAGCGGAGGAGCGCAGCTCCAATCGGCTTCTCATTTGGTGCCCATCGAAGATGGGGCACCAATGAGCCGGCAGGCGGTGGCCACCATCGGCAGCTGGGAGGCGGACGACGTCACCGTGAGCCAGGTGACGGCCGCCCTGTCCGACCTCCGCCGCCACGAGCAGCGGGCCGCCGTCCGGGCCAGCGTGCTGACCCTGGTGGCGGTGGTCGCCGACGATGCCGCGGCCGACGCCGTCCTCGACGTGGTGTACGACCTCGGCGCGCGCCACCCGTCTCGCACCATCGTGTTGGTGATGGACGGCGACGAGGATGCGGAGACAGGCCTGGACGCCGCTGCCTCCGTCCATGCCATCGAGCGGGAAGGGCGGACGGTGTGCTTCGAGGACGTGGTCCTGAGGGTGCGGGGCCGGGCCCGCCATCACCTGGACTCGGTGGTCGAGCCCTTCGCCCTCCCCGACCTCCCCCTCGTCGTCTGGCTCCCGGCCCGCCTGCCCTCGGCCGGGGATCCCCTGCTCGCCGTGGCCGACAGGATCGTGGTCGACAGCCGGGCCGTGGCCGGTGCCGACGCCACCCCCGGGGAGACGGTCACCGTTCTCCCCAGCATCGCCGCCCTGGCCCGCCGCCTGCCCGTCACCGACCTGTCGTGGACCCGGCTCTCTCCCTGGCGCAGCCTCCTCGCCGGCCTGTTCGAGGGGGCCGACGCCCGCCCCTTCCTGCGCGAGATCGAGCGGGTGGAGGTAGCCGGCCACTACGGGCCGCGCTACCTGCTGGGGGGATGGCTGATGCGCCGGCTGCAGGTGCCCATGTCCCGGGTGTCCCTCTCGCCTGCCGAGCACGTGTCTATACGCATCACCGCCGCCCACCGCGACCGGACCGGGGTCTTCACCGTCGAGCGTCCGGGGACGGCCCGGGTGATCCAGTCCTCGGTGGAGATCGACCGCGGCCCCTCCGTCAGCCAGTCCCTCCGGATGCGACAGCAGTGGCCGGCCCTGGCCCTGGCCGGCGCCCTCACCCGGATGGGCCGGGACGACGTCTACTGCGAGGCCCTCGACGGCGCCCTCGAGCTGGCCGGCCGGCCCGTCGCGCTAGGACGGCTCCGGTGAACGGCGACGTCATCGTGGTCGACGACGTCGCCCCCGAGTTCGCCGAGCGCGTGGTCGAGGCCTTCTACTCCCGTCCGGGGGACAGCTTCTCCCTGACGCTCTCCGGCGGGCCCACCGCTCGCCGGTGCTACGAGCAGCTGGCGGCCGACGCCGGCGACCAGATCGACTGGTGGCAGGTGGACGTGTACTGGGGCGACGAGCGCTGTGTCCCGCCCGACGACCCCGAGTCCAACGAACGGCTGGGCCGCGAGTCCCTTCTGGAACGAGTGGGGGCGGCCAACGCCGTATACCCCATGCGGTGCGACGAGGGCCCCGACCCCTACCAGCAGCGGATCGCCCAGGCCGGCCGGCTCGACCTGGTGCACCTGGGGCTCGGTCCTGACGGGCACACGGCCTCCCTGTTCCCCGACTCCGAGGCGCTGGACGCCGACCCGGGGCGCCTGGTGGCCATGAACGAGGACCCCAGCGGCCGCAACCCCCATCCCCGCATGACCCTCACCTTCTCCGGCATCGCCCGGGCGCGTCTGGTCCTGTTCACCGTCTCCGGCGAGAGCAAGCGGGAACCGTTCGCCGCCATCCGCCAAGGCAACCTGGACTGCCCGGCGGCGCGCGTCCGCGCCGACCGGGTGATCTGGCTCGTCGACCGGGCCGCCGCCGGCGAGAACACTTAGCCCGCCCCCGCCCCCGCTACCATCCGCCCCTTATGGAAGGGGGC
>JAIVIH010000353.1 GCA_020200615.1 Actinomycetota bacterium
CCATCCCCTTCATCGCCGCGTCCCTGCTCCTCTTCGCCTTGGGCGCGGCCGTGGCCATGTACACCTTTCCTCAGGCCCTGCGGTTCCTCATCGGCGTGGGCGGCGACGACATCGAGGCGTTCTTCACCCCGGGCAAGTACCTGAACCTGATCGTCCTGATGATGGCGGCCTTCGGCATCGCCTTCGAGTTCCCGGTCCTGCTGATCTTCCTGCAGCTGGCGCGGGTGATCACGAGCCGCCGGCTCCGGAGCTGGCGGAGGCCGGCGGCGGTGGTCATCGTGGCCGTGGCCGCAGTGATCACTCCCAGCCAGGACCCGTACTCGTTGTTCGCCATGGCCGGACCCATGTACCTCTTCTACGAGGTGGCCATCCTCATAGGCCGGTTGCTGAAACGATGACGGTCACATGAACCGCCAGGAGTTCGCCGCCACCTACCCCTTCGCGCTCGACGACTTCCAGGTCCAGGCTCTCGACGCTCTGGACGAGGGGAAGTCGGTGCTGGTGGCCGCGCCCACGGGATCGGGCAAGACCGTCGTGGCCGAGTACGCCGTGGCCAAGGCGGTGGCCGAGGGCGGAAAGGCGTTCTACACGACGCCCCTCAAGGCCCTGTCGAACCAGAAGTACGGCGACCTGTCCCGCCGCCACGGGGCCGACCGGGTCGGGCTCCTGACCGGCGACAACTCCATCGGCGGGGAAGCCCCCGTCGTGGTCATGACCACCGAAGTGCTACGCAACATGATCTACGCCGGTTCGCCCACCCTTCATGGCCTCCGCTTCGTCGTGCTCGACGAGGTGCACTACCTCGGCAACGAGTACCGCGGGCCGGTCTGGGAGGAGGTCATCATCCACTCGCCGCCCGACGTGCGGCTCGTCTGCCTCTCGGCCACCGTCTCCAACGCCGGGGACCTGGCCGACTGGATCGACACCGTGAGGGGACCGACGGCCGCCGTCATCGAGGAGCGCCGGCCCGTCGAGCTGCACCACCTGTACATGGTGGGAGACCGGGAGTCTGAGCGTCTCCACCTGCTGCCCACCTTCGTCGACGGCCGGCCGAACCCCGAAGCGGCCCGGCTGGACGCGGGGTCGAACCGCAGCCGCCAGGGCGGGGACCGGTGGCGGACACGCTCCCGCGGCCGGTTGCACACCCCCTACCGCACGGACGTGGTCGAGCGGCTGGCCGAGGAGAACATGCTCCCCGCCATCTGCTTCATCTTCAGCAGGAACGGGTGCGACGACGCCGTCCGCCAGTGCCTCGAGGGTGGGATCCGCCTGACCACGCCCGAGGAGCGCGACGCCATCCGGGCCATCGCCCAGGCCAAGTCCGAGACGCTGTCCGACGAGGACCTCCGGGTTTTGGAGTACGGGCGGTGGCTGGCGGGGTTGGAGGCGGGGCTGGCCGCCCACCACGCGGGCATGGTTCCGCCTTTCAAGGAGGCGGTGGAGGCGGCGTTCTCGGCCGGCCTGGCCAAGGTCGTGTTCGCCACCGAGACTCTGGCCCTGGGCATCAACATGCCGGCCCGGTCGGTGGTCATCGAGAAGCTGTCGAAGTACACGGGCGAGCGCCACGAGTTCCTCACGCCGGGGGAGTACACCCAGCTCACGGGTCGGGCCGGCCGACGGGGGATCGACGAGGTGGGCCACGCCGTGGTGCTGTGGTCGCCGTTCGTCCCCTTCGACCAGGTGGCGGGTCTCGCCTCCACCCGCACCTACACGCTCACCTCGTCCTTCCGGCCGACGTACAACATGGCCGCCAACCTCGTCCGCCGCTATCCCTCGGACGCCGCCCACCACCTGCTCAACCTGTCCTTCGCCCAGTACCGGGCCGACCGCGACGTCGTCCGCCTGGAAGCCCAGCTGGACAAGAGCGAGCGCATGCTTCAGTCCTACCGCCAGGACGCGACGTGCGACCTGGGCGACGTGGTCGAGTACCGGTCGCTCGTGCGCCAGGCAGAGACGGCGGCGGCCAGCCACCGGCCCCGCTCGGGCCGTCCGCCCGCGGCGGCCAGCGACGAGGTCGTGCAGGCCCTGACCCGGGTGAGGCTGGGCGACGTCCTCCACATCCCGGGGGGCAAGTCCGGCGGCCCGGCGGCCGTCGTCTCGGTGGCCCACCGCCGGGGAGGCGAGGTGCGGCTGGGGGCCCTGACTCCCGACCGGAGGTACCTGGCCCTGTCGGCCCGGGACTTCGAGGTGCCACCCCTGGTCGTGGGCCGGGTCGAGCTGCCCACGCCCTACGCGCCCCGCAGCCCCGGCTTCCAGCGAGCGGTGGCCGAGTCCGTGTCCCGTGCCCGCCTCCTGCCCGGACGTCGTGCCGGCCCGGACGCAGGTTCCCGTCGCAGCCGGGGGGGAGCCCCCGACGCCCTCCAGGCCCGCCACCAGGGTCACCCCGTGCACGCCTGCCCCGACCGGAGGAGGCACCTTCGCGCCCTGGAGCGGGCCGAGCGGCTGGAGAAGGACGTTGAGCGGCTGGAGCGCCGGATCCGGGGTCGCACCGAATCCCTGGCCCGCCAGTTCGACCGGGTCCTGCGGGTCCTGGAGGCGTGGGGCTACGTGGAGGAGTGGTCGCTCACCCCCAGCGGCGAGCAGCTCACCCGGATCTACCACGAGTGCGACCTCCTGGTGGCGGAAGCTCTGCGGACCGGCCTGTTCGACGACCTCGACGCCACATCGGTGGCCGCCCTGGCGTCAGCCTTCACCTACGAGACGAGGAGGCCAGGGACCAGCCCACCGCCGTGGTTCCCCTCGGCCCGGGTGAAGCGCCGCTGGGCCGACCTGGAGCGGCTGGCGGCGGAGTTGAACCAGGTGGAGGACGAGGCCGGGCTGCCCCTGACCCGTCATCCCGACCCCGGCTTCTTCGCCGCCGCCTACGGGTGGGCCGCGGGGGAGAACCTGGCCGAGGTCATCGCCGAGGAGGAGCTCTCGGGCGGGGACTTCGTCAGGAACGTCAAGCAGCTCATCGACCTCCTACGCCAGCTGGGCCAGATCGCCCTGGAGCCGGCCACGGCCAAGTCCGCTCGAGACGCCGCTGACCGGCTCTTCCGGGGAGTGGTGGCCGCCTCCTCGGTCGTGGGTACTTAAGCCGAGCGGTCGCTACCTCGCATGCCCATAGCCAAGGGTGAACCGTGGGGAGCCCCGGGGCCTCTTCCCGAAGGAGCGGTCATGGTCGGCTCGGACAGCGAGGCGCGGGCCGTGCTGGAGGAGGCCCGCCGGGAGCGCCAGCCCTTCCCGGCCCTCGGCCTTCTGGGGGGCGACCTGTGCCGCACCCTCGGCGGCCAGGGCGGCGACCCGGCCCGCCTGCGGGGAGGGGAGGGCGTGCGCTTCACCGTCGACGTGGGCGAGGTCCTGCTCGACGGACGGCTGCGCCTCTTCGTCGCCCACCTGGTGGCTCGTTCCCACCTGTGGACCCGGTCGTTCGTGGTCATGAACGCCCAGTGGCTCGGTCGCTGGAACCTGGGCCCCCGGGCCCACCCGGGAGACGGCCTGCTCGACACCTACGA
>JAIVIH010000106.1 GCA_020200615.1 Actinomycetota bacterium
TCGGCGGGAAGTGGATCACCGTGGCCGGCCGTTCGCACGGGGACGAGCACTGGTCCATCCGCAGCCCGGGCGGCACGTGGATGACGTGGCGTCCCGCCGACGACAGCGTGGATCACGCAAAGGCATCGCTGGAGGTTCGATGAGCTGGGAAGGCCTGGCTCCCATGGCCAAGATCGAAGTCGTCATCCACGGCGACCAGGTCCCAGCCGTGCGAGATCTCTTCATCGAAGCCGGCGCCACCGGCTACGCGACTGCGACCTGGCCGACCTGCGAAGCGCATTGCGGCCGCCGTGGAGGCGTCGAAGAGCTCCCTCACTGACCTCTACGGCGTGGGGCCGATCGTGGCCGCACACGTCATCGGCTACACCGGTGACGTCCTGCGCTTCCCCTCCGCCGGCCACTCCGCCCTACAACACCACGGCCCCGATCGAGGCCTCGAGCGGCCCGAGGACCCGGCACCGGCTGAATCCGCGGGGCATCCGCCAATCAACCACGCTATGTACATGATCGCCGTGACCCAGGTCCGCAGTGACACGCCGGGACGGGCCTACTACCTCCGCAAGCGGGCGGAGGGGAAGAGCCGCAAGGAGGCGATGCGGGCGCTCAGCGTCCCGCCGCGTGGTGGGCGATCCCGAAGCCCTCTTGGCGGGCGTCTTCGAACGGCTGTGCGGGCACGGGGCGAACGCCGCGTGGCTCGGGGGCTGGATGCGGGCAGAACAGTGCGCCCGCCAGGCGCTCGACGGCGTCCTGGACTCCTGGGAGGACGTGTTCGAGGGCCGGGTTGTACGGGACGTGGTGGCGTCTACGGCATCCCCGCCCAGCGGGTCACCCGCGCCGCCGACATCGTTCCCGCCGTCCAGGAAGCCATGGCTGCGGGAGGGGTCCGCCTGGTCGTCGTCCCCTCTGATCGCGCCGAGAACGTGCTCCGGCAGCGGGAGGCGTGGGCCGCGGTGGCGGAAGCGGTCGAAGCGCGCCGGCCTCGTCTGACGCCGGGTCAACGCCTAGGCGAAGACCTCCTTGAGGAACTCGAGAGCGGCGGGGCGGTTCTCCTCCCACGTCGGCTGGATCTGGTCGGGCGGGAGGACGAAGCCGCCCAGGACGTGGCTGGCCGGGCGCAGCTCGATGGTGAACGAGAGGATCCCGTACTCGCCGTAGGTCCAGTCGGTGGTGTCCCCTGCCGTCGGATACAGCTTGGACGACTGCTGCGCCGTGTACGACACGCCGTGCACCCCTCTGATGGCGCGCTGCATACGGGTCGCCAGGCTCGACATCCGCTGGCGGTCCTGGAGGTCGCGGACGGGCGTCGACGTGTAGCCCCACGGGTAGAGGACGAGCTGCGAGTAGCTGTGGTAGCTGATCACCCCCTGGAAGAGCTGCTGGGCCACGAGGTCGCGCACGGCCCTGGTCTCGGGCTCGGAAAACGCACGGGGCCCCACGTAGGTCTCGTCGCTCGGCACGTGGCTCGACGTGTTGATGTTGAGGACTCCCCACATGTAGCCGTAGTTGCGGTTGGGGTCGACGCCGATGCTTCCGTCCGGGTTGCGGCGACGGTTCTTCCGCCACAGCCGGTCCTGGGTCCGGGAGAACTCGTGACCGTCAGGGTTCACCATGGGCGTGACCCAGATCTCGCCTTGCGTCAGCCACGTCTTGATCGGGTTGCGGTTGGCGTTGGTGACAAGGTGCGCGGCCAAGAGGTACGGGACCTCAACCGCGATCCACTCCCGGGCGTGGTGGCAGCCGGTGAACAGGGCCTTGCGGGTGCTGCCTCGGCGGTCCCCGATGCGCAGGGCCCAGATCGGCCGGTTCTCGAGGCTCCGCCCGATCTCCCGGAGCTCGGCGATCTCCGGGTGAGCCTCGGCCAGGCTGCGGAGGTCGTTCTCCAGCGTTTCCGCCGAGTGGTAGCCGGCGACTACCTCCTGGGTCAGGTCGGTCACCGCGAAGCGCGAGAGGTAACTCTCGGTCGAATCCAGCTGCTCGACGCCGAAGCCCATCTGCTCCAGCCGTTCCGCCTGTGCCTCCGACGCTCGCAGGACGAGATGCTCGGCTCCCGTCTCCCAGACGTCGAGGCCCAAGGGGGCCGTCACCAGTTGTGTCAGCGCCAGGGCCCCATCGGGGGATGTCACTCGCAGGATCACCGTCATTGCCGCCTCCCGGGATCGTCTCGTTCTGTTTCGTCGCCCGCCGCCGGCCGCCAGCCGGCTAGATAGTCCGCCACCGTCGATAGCCGCTCGACGTGGGCCAGCCGCCGCCGCTCCAGCTCCGACAGCTGCGCGTCGGTCGCGGCCACCAGGAGGGTGTCGGGCCCCCGTTCCCAGACATCGAGGCCCAACGGCATGGCCAGGAGGGCGTCCAGGTCTCCCGACCCGGCCGGCCTGACTCGTGCCACCCAGCGCGAGCTGTCCCTAGCCACGCGATCTGACCACTGAGGTGCCCGCCGTTCGTCCCAACCGACAGCTCAGACGGCCTGACTGAGACTCGGAGCCTCGGCCACCACGTGGGTGACGGGACCGTCGAAGACCCGTCGGGCCCGATGGGGGAGATCCTGCCGCAGCCAGCGCGAGATACCGGGCGGCAGCGTCACCACGATGATCTCGTCGACCGGACCGCGGTTGAGCACGTCGGCGATGGCGTCCACCGGGCGCTCGTCCCCCACCTCTCCGTCCGCCTCCACGCCCTGGGCCCGGAGCCGTTCCAGGGCTTCCGTCAGCCGGCGCTGGGCGATGGCGCGATCGGCGCCTTCGCTCCAGACCAGCTGGTGGCGGGAGTGGGTCGCCGGAACGAGCACATGGAAGGAGCACGGACCGGCGGCGAGGCATTGACGGAGCTTCTCGGCCAGACGCTCGCTGGCGAGCGTCTGGTTGGCCACGACCAGGAAACGGCGCATGGCCTCACCTCCTCAGTTGGGGCCATCGTACGCCCGCGCCCCCCGATTTGGGAATGGGCGGTGCTCGGCGCCGGAAGCCCTCAGACCCGCACCAGCGCCCGGAGCATGGGCTCGAGCTTGGCCTGGGTCTCGGCCCACTCGGCGTCGGGATCCGACCCGGCGACGATCCCCGCTCCGGCCGAGAGGACGGCCCGGCGACCGTCGACCGACGCGCAGCGGAGAGCCACGGCCCAGTCGCCGTCGCCCCGGCTGTCCACCCATCCCACGGGACCGGCGTAGAGGCCGCGGTCGAACCCTTCCAGCTCGGCGATGGTGGCCAGAGCCACGTCCCGGGGCTGGCCTCCTACGGCCGGCGTGGGGTGAAGGTGGCCGGCCAGGGCCAGGGCCGACGGCGGGGGGGAGCGCAGGCGTCCGGCCACCGACGTCGCCAGGTGGGTCACGGACGAGAGCCCGACCACCTGGGGGCCGTTCACGGAGATGCTGCGGCAGAGCGGGTCCAGTCGCCGGCGCACGTCCTCCACCACGAAGCGATGCTCGTCCAGCTCCTTGGGCGACGACCGGAGGGCCGACGTGAGCCGGCGGTCGTCGGCCGAACTGCCTCCGC
>JAIVIH010000354.1 GCA_020200615.1 Actinomycetota bacterium
CGGCCAGCCCCAGCATGACCAGCTGCAGCGTGAGAGCTAGGCCCAGGACCTGGCCCGGCCGCAACCGCCCGGCCATGAACTGGAGCTGGGCACGGAACCGCTTCTGGATCCGGGCCGGAAGGGGTCGCTCCCCCTGCCGTCGCACGAAGCCCCGCACCTCGTCGGGGTGGTTGGCCACCCAGCGGCCGAGGCCGGCGATGAGGGCCACCATAACCGCCAGCACGAGGAGGACGAGCCCGGCTTGGCCCGCGTACCGCTCGGCCCGGCGGTAGGAGCTCCCGGCGAGGTATCCGAGGCCAACAATGCTGGGCGCCCACAGCGTCGCCCCCAGCGCGCTCCAGAACAGGAACTTCCGGTAGCGCATGTGCGATGCGCCTGCCAGGGTCGGCACCAGGGCCCGCAGGACGCCCACCAACCGGCCGAGGAAGACGGCCCGTCCCCCGCGGTGGATCAGGTAGCGCTCGGCTTTGGCCCAACGCTCCTCTCCGACCCGACGCCCCAGCCACGAGCGCTTCAGGGAGGGGCCCAGCCGGCGCCCGAGCTGATAGCCCAGCGAGTCGCCGATGGTGGCGCACACGGCGGCGATGACCATCATCGGCACCAGCTCGGCCTTGCCCTGGTAGGCGATGTAGCCGCCGGCAATCATGGCCAGTTCGCCCGGTACGAACAGGCCGATGAGCGCCGCGGTCTCCAGGGCGGCGAAGAGCCCGACCATCACGTAGGCGGCCGTCCCGCCCATCGACCCGAGGCCCTCGAACAGGCGCCTCACGGGGAAGGAGCCTCGGTCCCGGCCGTGCGACGGCGGCCTCGGTGCCACCCATGGCGCGCCCCAGCGGCTAGGAAGTTCCGCATCAAACTGGTCGCCCTACTCCCCCTCACGACGCTCGAAACTACCGAAGCTGGCCAGGCAACGGACCATCGGCTGTCATGAGCGCCGCGCCGGACGGGAGGGACGTGCCCCCCGTGCTGATCCGTCACTTGGCGACGTACCTGGGCCAATGGCCGCCCGGAAGCGAGGATTCGGGGGCCGCGGAGGTCGTCGGCTCGACCCGGCGGGAGGCGCCTGCATGGGACGGGACGCCCGTCCTCGCCGTGGCCGTACGGTCACCGGAGGGCGCGGTCGTCTCGGTGCCCCCGTCAGCCGTCGAGAGCGTGCGCTCCATGGCCGTCGGACTACGGGACCCCGCCTTTGGTGACGACCTGGCCGCGGTCGTGGGCGCGCCCCGGCGGGCCACCAGCTGGCTCGTGCTCCGCTGGACGGACGGTCCCGCGCCGCTGCCCGACGCCGGCCAGTGGATGGACTCCTCTGATCCCGTCCTCCCCGACTGGTTGCACCCGTTTCCCGGTCGAGTCCTCGCCCTGGTGGACGACGGTCGCTACCTGGCCGGTGTGGGCGTGAAACCCCACACCGAACAGGGCCGGGAGCTGGCCGTGGGCACGGTCGAGACGGTCCGGGGGCGAGGGCTGGCCCGAAGGCTCGTGGCCCAGGCCGCCCGCGACGTGCTGTCCGAGGGCGCCATACCTCTGTACGTCCACCACCCCGACAACCTGGCTTCGGCGCGCGTGGCCGATGCCGCCGGGTTCCCGGACCGGGGCTGGCGCCTCCTCGTCGTATCCGCGCCCCGACGCCGGGCGCCCTAACGTCTGGCGGAGTGCCGCCCCAGCTCCTCCTCGTGCGCCACGGCGAGACCGAGTGGACCATCAGCGGCCAGCACACGGGCGGCGCCACCGACATTCCCCTGACTGAGAACGGCCGGGAGCAGGCCGAACGCCACGGTGCCGCTCTGGCGGGACGCGAGTTCGCCAGGGTGCTGTCGAGCCCCCTGAGCCGGGCTCTGGACACGTGTCGTCTGGCCGGCCTGGGCGACGTCGTGGAGACGACCGAGGACCTGGTCGAGTGGAACTACGGCGAGTACGACGGGCTGACGACGCCCGCCATCCGCGAGAAGGCACCGGGATGGTCACTGTGGACGGACGGGGCTCCAGGAGGGGAAACGGCGGCCGACGTGGGCGCGCGCGTCGACCGCATCCTCGAGGAGGTCCGAAGCCTGCACTCCGCTCAGGGGGCCGCTCGGGCCCAGGAGGGCGACGTCGTCCTATTCGCCCACGGGCACGTCCTCCGCGTTCTCACGGCCCGGTGGCTGGGCCTTCCTCCGACCGAGGGGCGCCTGTTCGCCCTCTACCCGGCGTCCGTGTCGGTGCTCGGCTTCGAGCGGGAGACGCCGGTGATCATCCGGTGGAACGCTCCGGCCGGTGAGCCAATCACCTGACCTCGAACACAGGAGACAGCGCGATGCAACTGGGCATGATCGGTCTGGGGAGGATGGGCGCGAACCTCGTGCGCCGCCTCATGAAGGACGGCCACGACTGCGTCGTCTACGACGTCAACCGCTCCGCCGTCTCCCTGCTGGAAGGCGAGGGAGCCACCGGGGCGTCCTCTCTCGAGGACCTCGCGGCCAAGCTGACTCCCCCGCGCGCGGCCTGGATCATGGTCCCCGCCGGTTTTGCGGGCGCCACGGTGGACGAGCTCGCGGAGGTGATGGAGGCGGGCGACATCATCATCGACGGTGGGAACTCCTACTACCGCGACGACATCGACCGGGCGGCCCGGCTCAGCCCCTCCGGCATCCACTACGTCGACGTCGGCACGAGCGGGGGGGTGTTCGGCCTGGAGCGAGGGTTCTGCCTGATGATCGGAGGCGACGACGAGGCCGTTACGCACCTCGATCCCATCTTCCGTTCGCTCGCCCCGGGAATCGACTCCGCGCTACGGACCAAGGGCCGCGAGGGAGAGCCCGACCCCGCCGAGCACGGGTACCTCCACTGCGGTCCGGCCGGCGCCGGGCACTTCGTCAAGATGGTCCACAACGGCATCGAGTACGGAATCATGGCCGCCTACGCCGAGGGGCTGGCCATCCTCGACAAGGCCGGCATCGGCCGGCAGGAACAGGCGCACGACGCCGAGACCGCTCCTCTGTCCAACCCCGAGTACTACCAGTACGACTTGGACACGGCCGCGGTGGCCGAGGTGTGGCGGCGAGGAAGCGTCGTCGCGTCGTGGCTGCTCGACCTCACCGCCGCCGCTCTCGTGAAGGATCCGTCCCTCGACGGGTTCAGCGGCCGGGTGTCGGACTCAGGTGAGGGCCGGTGGACAGCCATGGCCTCGATCGACGAGGGGGTGCCTGCCTACGTCCTCACCGCCGCCCTCTACGAGCGGTTCAGCTCCCGGGGCGAGGGCGATTACGCGGGGAAGCTCCTCTCGGCCATGCGCAAGGAGTTTGGCGGGCACGACGAACGCAAGGTTGACTAACGGCCCTGTGGCCGCAGAACCGATCACGCAGTCTGAGGAATGGAAAGCGCTGGAGGCGCACCGGCTCGAAATCGGCGAGCGCCACCTGCGGAAGCTGTTCGCGAGCGATCCGGCCCGGGGGAGCACGTTCACAGCCGAGGCGGGCCAGCTCTACCTGGACTACTCCAAGAACCGCAT
>JAIVIH010000355.1 GCA_020200615.1 Actinomycetota bacterium
AACCGATGCGCCGCGGGTGTGGGTCGACGACCAGCACTCCATCTTCAGGCGTGGTCTCGTTTCATGCCTTGCGGGTGAGGGGCTCCAGATTGCCGGCGAGAGCACGTCGCTCCGACCGTCTCCCGACTTGTCCGGCGTCGACGTACTCCTCTTCCAGGTCGACCGCGGCGGTTTGGCACGGGCCCTTGCCCTGCGGAGGACCTACCCGGTCCTGCTGGTGGCGGTCGTGGCCTCGCCGGACGACCCGTTGGCTCTGGAGCTGATCGAGCGAGGCATCGGCGCCGTGCTCTTCCGCAACGAGCTGAACCCCCAGGCCCTGGTGGCGGCCATACGGTCGGTGGTCTCCGGAAGCAGCGCCCTACCGGTTGAGCTGGTTCCCCGCCTGCTCGACAGGGCCGCGCGCAGTGGCAACGGCGGACCGCATCCCCTGACCAGCCGGGAGCTCGCGGTTCTGCGGTCGCTGTCGGAGGGGGATGACACGCGCGAGATCGCCGACACGCTCGGCTACTCGGTGCGCACGGTCAAGAACATCGTCCACGACCTCCTGATGAAGACCAACTGCCGCAACCGGGCCCACGCCGTCGCTCTGGCGACGCGCCAGGGCCTGATCTGATGCTGCATCTGCTCGACGACAGCCTGGACGCCTTTCTCCGGGCCGTCGGCCCCCTGCCCGGTTCGGATGTCGACGTTTCCTTCGATGCCCCCGACGCCGACTGGGCGGCGGGGCTGTCGAGACCCGCGGTCAACCTCTACCTGTGGCGGTTGCGGAGAAGCGCGACCGAGGTCGGCGCGGGCACGGCGTTGGTCGAGAACGAGGGTGTGGTTTACCGCCGGGGACCGCGGCCGCGGATCCAGCTCGGTTACCTGGTCACCGCGTGGGCGACTGACGCCCGTAACGCCCACCAGCTCCTCGGCCGGGTCCTGACCGCCTTCCTCACCACCACGGAGCTGCCTCCCGAGTACCTCCAGGGAGCGCTCGCCGCGGTCCGCCCGCTGCCGACGCTCAGCCTGAGCAAGGCGGACGACGATCCGCCTTCGGAGTTCTGGACAGCTCTCGGTGGCCGGTTCCAACCGGGAGTCGAGCTGTCGGTCACGGTGACGGTGGACCCCGAGGTGCTGATCGAGGTTTCCGCCCCGCCGAGCCAGGTGGAGGTGGAAGTGACCGACCGCCGCCAGCCGGCGCGGTCATCAACCCGACAACGGGTGGCCGGGCGCATCGACGGACCTGTGCCCGCCGGAGTCCGGGTCCGATCGCGGCGAGGTTCGTCGGTGGTGGACGAAGAGGGCCGGTTCTTCGTGCCCGCGGTGCCGGGTGACGAGGTCGTGGTGGACACCGACCCGCCCCAGAAGGCGATCGTTCCCCCCTCCGGCGGCGTGAGCCCCGCGTAGGAGCCTGGGATGAGACTGGCTGTCACCCCCACGGAGCTGGACATCGCCATCGGCGAGCCCGTCGTCCTGCAGCTCGAGATCTACAACTCGCGGCCCGTCATCGACGGCTACCAGGCCTCGTTGCTCGGCCTGGGCGACCAAGCGTTCACCGCCGATCCTCCTGAGCTGTCGCTCTTCCCGGAGACGGGCGGAGTGATGGTGCTCACCTTTGCCCTTCCTTCCGGCTTTCCCGCGGGGCCGCGGGTCATCGGGGTCAAGGCTGCTTCCGTCACCGACCCCAGGGTGTCCGCGGTAGAGGAGATCCAGATCAGCGTGGCCGCCGTGAGCGTGGCCACGCTCGCCGTCGAGCCCCTGATGGTGACGGCCGGCAACGAGGCCGAGTTCGCGCTGTCCCTGGACAACCGGGGGAACGTTCCCCTGGAGTCCCGGCTGGTCGCGGTCGACTCGACCGGCAAGCTCGAGTTCCAGGTAGAGCCGGCCGGCCTGGCCGCCGGACCGGGGGAGACCGGCCTGGCTCGGGTTGTCGTCTCGGGGCGCCGGCCCTTCTTCGGCTCGCCCATCCCTCACCAGCTCACGTTCACGGCCGAAACGGCCGCCGAGCCGTTGACGGCGACGGCAACCTTTCTCCAGAAGCCGCGCATCCCCCGAGCGGCGCTGACCCTCCTGTCGATCCTGGCCGCCATCGCCCTGTGGGGTGCGGTGCTGCTCCTGGGCGTGAACAAGGCCATCGACCGCGTCGCCGGTGGCGACGACGACAAGGAGGCGGCGGCGGCGGTCACGGCCGGCCCCATCAGCGGCGGCAAGCTGGGATCGGTGGCGGGGAAGGTCTCGGCCCGGCCCGACGGTGGAGGGGCCATCGTGACCCTTCTGCCCCTCCCCTCGGGCGAGGAGGGGGCCGCGCCCCCACCGGAGGCTCCGGAACCGGTCACGACCGGGCCCACGGGTGAGTTCCTCTTCCAGGAGGTCGCCGCCCCGGGCACGTACCAGATCGTGTTCGCCAAGGCCGGCTTCGGCACCCAGAGCCGTCTCATCGAGCTGAAACTGGGTGAGGCGCTGGCCGGCGTCGACGTCACCCTGGTCAGCGGGACGGGTGCGATCAGTGGCCTGGTGTCGGACGGCAACGGACCGCTGGGCGCGGTGTCGGTCATGGCCAGCAACGGAACCGACACCATCACCACTCTGTCCTCACCCAGTGGACCAGTGGGCTCCTACTCCCTCGACGGCCTCCCCACGCCCGGGACCTACCTCCTGGCCTTCTCGAAGGCCGCTTTCGGCACCCAGACCACGGTGATCGATCTGGCCGCGGGCCAGAAGCTCACGGGCCAGAACATCGAGCTGACCAAGGGGCGGGGTTCGGTGTCGGGGACGGTCTTGAGCCAGACGGGGGAGCCGGTCGCCGATGTCTTGGTGACGGTGACCGCGGGAGCGGGAACGGTGCCGCCCATCGTCGTCGTTGGGCCTTCCACGACCACGACCACGCCGGTTGAGGAGACCACGACGACCGTGCCCGGCCCTCCGGCCAAGATACTGGGCAGCACCATGAGCCTGAACGAGGGACCGGTGGGCTACTTCTCCGTCAGTGGACTCCCCACGCCCGGAACCTTCACCGTGACCTTCCAGAAGCAGGGCTTCCTGGTCAAGACGGCGACGGTGGCCCTGGCCGAGAACGGCAACGAGACTGGGTTGAGCCCGTTGCTGCAGCCCTCGACCGGCTCCGTCTCGGGGGTGGTCACCGAGGACATCCGGAGGGCACCGGCCTGCGAGCCGGGGCAGTGCCTTCTGCCCGGTGTGAACGTGCGGGTGACCGACCGCAACGGCGCCGAAGTGCGGGCCACCGTCTCCGCCAACAGCCCTCCCGAGAGCCTGGGCCGGTACGAGATCGCCGGCTTGCAGGCAGGGACCTACAACGTCACCTTCTCCAAGACGGGCTACGTGCCCCAGACCTTCTCCCTGACCCTGACCGACAACCAGCAGAACCCACTCGACGTCAATCTCAAGGGCGAGCCGGGAGTGATCACCGGGACCGCGCCCAACTGCACGGCCGTAGCCCTCCTTTTCCGCAACAACGCTGCTCTTGATCCC
>JAIVIH010000356.1 GCA_020200615.1 Actinomycetota bacterium
CTCGTCGTCAAGGAGGTGGAGGACCCCGAGACGGCCAGGCTGGTGATCGTCCTCGACCTCGGCCCGGGGGGCGTGGCCGCCGAGCGCGCCGCCGGCCGGGCCGCGTGGTACGCCTTCGAGGCCCTGGGCCGGGGGTATGACGTGGTGCTGGGCACGGCCGAGGGGGCGCGTCTGGTCGTCGGCCGGGTGCGCTCGGGCTCGGAGATCAACCGGCGCCTGGCTGCGGCCGCCCCGCCCGGGAGACCGAAAGTCAAGGTCGAGGGCGGCGCGGGCGGCATGGTTCTGGTGACCTACCGGGGAGACTCATGGCACTGACGGCGGCGATCGCCACGGCCGCGGCCGCCGTGTTCACGGTGGCTGGGTTGGGCGGCGCGGGCGCGGGAGGCGTGCTCCTACCGCCGGTCGCCGTAGCCGTCGCCCTCCTGCCCGGACTGTTCCTCGTTGCCACCCGTCCCGAGCGCCGGGTCCTGGAGCCGGGGCGGGACCTCCGCCTCCTCATCTTGCTCACCGGCGCGGGCGCGCTGATCTGGTACGTCACGAGCCAGAACCTCGGCACCGGCGGGCTGTCCACCACGGCCCGGCTGGCGATCCTCGCCGTCGTGCCCCTCAGCATGCTGTGGCCGGCGCCCACCGTCGTCCGCTACTGCTTGTTGCTGAGCGCAGCCGGCATCGCTGCGGCGGGCCCGTCGCCGTCGCAGAGCGCCTGGCCCCTTGCCGGCCTGGCCGCGGCGTCGGCCCTCGCCCTGGTGGCCCTCAACCGCCAGGCGTCGACGTCCGCTCCGTCACAACGTTCGGGCACGCAGCCGTCACAACGTTCGGGCACGCAGCCGGGCCGCACCCCGGTTACGGGGGTTGGCCGTCGTCGGGTGGCGGGCGAGGCCACCACCGTCCTGGTGATCGCCGGCCTGGCCGGCCTCGTCCTGGCCTCGCTGCTCCCCCCGCCGAAGTCTCCCGGCAGGCCCGAGCCCGGTGACGAACCGGGCGGGCAGGGCGCCACGTCGGCCTACCTCAACCCCAGCGACCGGCTCGACGCCGGCGGCAAGGGGTCAGGGCGCGGGAACCAGGTCATCCTCCGGATCACGGCCCCGGCCCCAGCCCTGTGGCGAGCGCAGACGTTCGACCGGTGGGACGGCAGGTCATGGGCCCGCAGCCGGGAAATCGAACGCGCCCTGGGGGGCTCCCCCGGCGGCCAGGCGGAACAGCTCGCCTTCGTTCCCCCCGGCCTCGGTGACGGCCTGTCCGGCGGCGATCCCTTCGTCCAGCGGGTACGGGTGGAGGCGGCCTCCGCCGGCCTCCTCGTCGCCGCACCGCGAGCATATTCCCTCCGGCTCGCCCGGGGCCGGGTACAGGCGGCCGGCGACGGAACCGTCCGGGTCTCTCCCGCTCTCGGGAAGGGTGCGACGTACGTCGTGACCAGCGTGCGGAGCCAGTCGAGCGACGACGACCTGCGGTCCGACGACCTCAGTTCCGGAGTTCTCCCGGAGGTCGCCCGGGCCTACCTCCAGCTCCCCGGGGGCGTTCCCGCTCCGGTAGGGGCCCTGGCGGCCGAGATCACCGCTGGCGCCCCCACGGGTTTCGACCGGGTCAAGGCCGTCGAGGAGTGGCTGGCCAACAACACCGAGGTCGCACCCGGCAGCCCGCGCCTGGCGCCCGGCGCCGACCCCATCGAGCACTTCCTGTTTACCGACCGGAAGGGATCGGCCGAGCAGGCGGCGTCGAGCATGGCCGTCATGCTCCGGACGCTCGGAATCCCGGCCCGGCTGGCGGTCGGTTTCCTGCCCGGTGACCGCTACCGCCTGGGCGGCGAGTTCGTCGTACGGGCCCGCCACGGCCACGCCTGGGTGGAAGCCTGGTTCCCCCAGGCGGGCTGGGTGGCCTTCGATCCCTCGGAACAAGCTCCCGAGCGGACGCAGGAGGCGGATTCGCTGCTCGACCGGCTCCGCCGCCTGCTGGCGGCCTTCTGGTGGGTCCTGGCCGTCACCTTGGCCGTCATCGTGAGATGGCTGACCCTTCGTTCCATCCGGCGGTGGCAGCGCCGTCGCGCCCGTCCCTGGGTCTCGCGGTGCTACGAGCGCCTGCTTCGGGCCGGCCTCCGCCGCGGCCGGCCCCACGGCCGCCACGAGACGCCGGCCGAGTACTGCGCGGCGCTGGCCGACGAGGTCGCCGACGACCGGCTCGTCGAGGTGGGCCGCATGATCACCCGGAGCGCCTATTCGGGCGGCGAGCCACCGGCGCCGGACCGGGCGTGGGCCGACAGCGTGGTGCGGGACACCGGCCGTCGATGGCGCCGCCGCCCGCCTTCGGGGAGCGACCGGACCGAGCACCTCCAGTCGGTAGGCTCCTCGGATGCCTGACCAGCGCCCGGTCCCGGTCAAGACGATCCTCGTCAGCATCGGGCTGGTCCTGGCCTCGCTGCTCGCCCTCTACCTCGCCTACCTCCTCTCGCACATCCTGGCCCTCCTGGTGGTGGCGGCGTTCTTCGCCATCGTCCTCAGCCCGCCCATCGACTTCCTGCGGCGCCATCTCCACCTGAGCACGGGTTTGGCCACCGCCGTCGTCTTCCTCGGCCTCATCGCGCTGATGACCGGGCTCCTCTACATGTTCATCCGTCCTCTCGTCGACCAGACCGAGCAGTTCATCGACAACTTCCCCAAGTACGTGAGCGACGCCAAGGCCGGGAGGGGCCCGGTGGGGAGCCTGGTCAAGCGCTACGACCTCGACCAGAGGATCGAGGAGAACCAGGACCGGCTCGAGAAGTCGTTGCGCGACTCGGGTGGTAACGCCGTCAAATGGGTGGGGCGGATCTTCGCCGGCATCCTTTCCACCCTCACCGTGCTGGTCCTCGCCGTGCTCATGGTCCTCTACGGGCCCGACCTGTTGACCAGCGGTCTGGGTGCGCTGTCGCCACCAAAGCGCGACCGGGTGAAGGCGGTGGCCACAGACTGCGCCCGGGCCCTGACTGGCTACGTCATGGGCAATCTCCTGATCAGCGCGGTGGCCGGCACCGTCACATTCATCGCCCTCTCCATCTTCGGCGTCCCCTTCCGGGGAGTGCTGGCCCTGTTCGTGGCCTTCACCGACCTCATCCCTCTGATCGGGGCCACCCTCGGCGCCATCCCCACCATCGGCGTGGCCTTCCTCCACTCCACGACCGCGGGCATCGGGATGCTCATCGTCTACATCGTCTACCAGCAGTTCGAGAACCACGTCCTGCAGGTGGCGATCATGTCCAAGACCGTCCAAATCAACCAGCTCGTCGTGCTGGTCAGCGTGCTGATCGGCGTCGAGCTGTTCGGCATGCTCGGCGCCCTCCTCGCCATCCCCGTGGCCGGCGTCCTCCAGGTGGTGGTCCGTGACCTCTGGGACAACCGCAAGGGTCGCATGAAGGAGGAGGCCACCATCGGCGCCGACGAGGTCCCCGTCTCCGAGGTGGTCGAAGACATGCGGGACGCGGAGGGGGCGGAGCCGAGCCTCCTCGATGGCTCGTGAGGTGGTCGAGGTCGGGGGGCACATCATCGATTCCCTGATCCTCGCCAAGATCCTGGACGTCATCCTCGACGCCGGCGCCGACTACGAGATGATGGACGTGGAGATCGGCCGGACCAACGCCGACCCCAGCCGGGCCCGGCTCGAGGTCCGGGCCGAGGACGACGAGACCCTGAGCCGGCTCCTGTCCGAGCTCCAGGTCCACGGGGCGAACCGGGTGAACCAGTCGGACGCACGGGTGGAGGCGACGACCGTCGACGGCGTCCTGCCCGAGGACTTCTACTCCACGACCAACCTGCCCACCCAGGTCCGGCGGGACGGGCACTGGATCGACGTGGAGAACCCGGAAATGGACTGCGCCCTGGTCATGCGGCCCGACGGCCGGGCCCGCACGGAGCCCATGCACCGGGTCCACGCCGGAGACCAGGTCGTGGTCGGTCGCGAGGGGGTCCGGGTTCAACCCCTGGACCGGCCGCGCGGGGCCAACCCCTTCGAGTTCATGACCTCGGAGGTTTCCTCGGAGAAGCCGAAGGACGTGCTGGTGGCGGCGGTGGCCGACCGCATCCGGCGAGCCAAGGCCGCGGGCGGAAAGATCCTCGTCGTGTGCGGGCCGGCCGTGGTCCACACCGGCGCCGCCCCCCACCTCGCCCAGCTGGTCCGGTCGGGCTGGGTCGATGTCCTCTTCGCCGGGAACGGCTTCGCCGCCCACGACATCGAGTCCAACGTCCTCGGGACGTCCCTCGGGGTGTCCCTGGGCGGCGGGACTCCGGCTGACGGCGCCCGCTCGGGCCCTGTTTCCCGCTCAGATGGCCGCTCGGGCCCTGCTTCCCGCTCAGATGGCCGCTCGGGCCATGGCAACCATCTGCGGGCGATCAACGAGATCCGCCGGCGGGGCTCCATCGCCTCGGCGGTGGCCGACGGCTACCTCCGCTCGGGCGTCATGTACGAGTGCGTCACCCACGGCGTGCCCTTTGTGCTGGGTGGTTCGGTGAGGGACGACGGACCCCTCCCCGACGTCTACACCGACGTGGTCGAGACCGCCGATGTCATGCGCACGCACGTGCCCGGGGTGGCGGTGGCGCTCATGCTGGCCTCGACCCTGCACGCCATCGCCACCGGGAACCTCCTCCCGGCGGGGGTGGAGACCTTCTGCGTGGACATCAACCAGGCCGTCGTCACCAAGCTCGCCGACCGGGGCAGCCACCAGGCGCTGGGGATCGTGACCGACGTGGGCCTCTTCCTCCGTACCCTGGCCGACCACCTGGGGGAGCCGGCACCCGATCCGGCGGAGCCGCCCGGGTGACGCTGGCCTGGGGAAGACGGTTCCTCATGTGCCCACCCGAGCACTTCGGGGTCCTGTACGAGATCAACCCGTGGATGCACCAGGAGGTGGCCGTCGACCTCGACGTGGCCCGTGCGCAGTGGGACGGTCTGGTCGCCATCCTGACCTCGGCGGGAGCGGAGGTGGAGGTCCTCGAACCCCAGCCCGGCCTGCCCGACCTGGTGTTCACGGCCAACGCCGGTGTGGTCAACCGGGGCTGCTTCATCCCCAGCCGCTTCCGTCACCCCCAGCGCCGGGGCGAGGTCCCCCACTACGTGGCCTGGTTCGAGAGCCACGGCTACCAGGTCGCCGAGCTGCCCGAAGGCGTGGCCCACGAGGGCGCCGGGGATGCCCTCCCCTTCGGACGCGTCCTGCTCTCCGGGTACCGGTTCCGATCCGACGCCGCCGCCCACGTGGAGCTGTCGCGGCTGGCCGGCGTCCCCGTACGACCGGTGGAGCTGTCGGACTCGCGCTTCTACCACCTCGATCTCACGTTCTGCCCCCTCGACGAACGGCGGGCCCTCGTCGCTCCCGGAGCGTGGGACTCCTATGGGCGCCGGGTCATCGAGGCGCTCGTCCCGGAGCCTTTCGCCCTCGAGCCCGACGAGACGGCCGCCTTCTGCGCCAACTCGGTGGTCATCGGCACCACCGTGGTCATGCCCGTCTGCCCGGTCCGGGTCGGGCGGCAGCTGGAGCAGTGGGGGTTCGACGTCGTGGTGGCCCCGGTGGGGGAGTTCCAGAAGGCGGGCGGGGCCTGTCGCTGCCTCACCCTGGCTCTCGACGTGGCCGTAGGGTGACGCCCGTGCGCATCGCCGTCCTTGGAACCGGGCACGTCGGTCAGGCCCTGGGTCGGACGTGGACGGCCAAGGGCCACAACGTCGTGCTCGGGTCACGACGTCCGGCTCAGGTCGACTGCTCCTTCGGCCAAGCCGACAGCCTGGCCGGAGCGGCCGCTCGGAGTGAGGTGGTCGTCCTCGCCGTCCCCTTCGCCGCCGTGCCTGACACCGTCGCCGCCGCTGGCGACCTCGAGGGCAAGGTGGTGGTGGATGCCACCAACCCCGTCGGTGTGGCCATCCCCGCGCCGCACCACTCGGGCGCCGAGCTGGTGGCCTCCCTCGTCCCGACGGCCCGGGTGGTGAAGTCGTTCAACACCATGGGCTGGGAGACGATGGCCAACCCGTTGCTCGAAGGACGGCGGGCCCTGAACCTCATGTGCGGAGACGACGCCGGCGCCAAGGCGTCGGTGTTGACCTTGTCCGAGGACCTGGGGTTCGACACGGTCGACGCCGGCGAGCTCTCGGCCGCCCACCTGTTGGAGGCAGCCGCTCAGCTGTGGATTCACCTGGCCTTTCGGGCCGGGCTCGGGCGGGACGTGGCCTTCGCCCTCCTCCGCCGAGCCGCGGGCTGAGCCGGCAGCGGTCACCCGCCCAGGGCGCGGGCGATCTCCCCCTTCCCGTCGTGAAGCAGCGGCCGGACCCAGACCATGGACGGCCGTCGCGGCGGCTCGCTGAAGCCGAACCCACCTGGTGGCTCCACGGGGCCGAACCGGCCCAGGTCACTACCCCGGAGAACGGCCCGGGCCCCGTTGAGGGGGCGGTACCAGCGAGCGCGGTACCACTCGCGCACCCCGGTATTGGTGACCCCGTAGGTGCGGACGCCCATCAGCCGCCGGGCGACGGGGCCGGCCACGTGCCGGGTCAACCACGGCGCACCTGGAAGCGGGACGGCCCAACCCCGCCCGGCCCGGGCCGTCAGCTCGAGCTCCAGCTCGGGGGCGCTGACGACCAGCGAGCGGCCGTCGACCACGGCCGAGAGGGGCGTGACCACGACCTCGTCGAACCGGTAGACGGAGGACACGAACCGGGCCACTTCCTCGGTCGGAGCCACCAGGCGCCGCCGGCCGTCGGGGGTCGCCCACATGACGTCGGCCATGGGCCCGATCGGTGAGACCTCCCAGACCCCGCAGACGAAACGGTCGCCCGACGCAAAGCCGGCGCTGGTGATGACGCCTACGAGGGCGTACCAGCCCGCTCGCGAG
>JAIVIH010000107.1 GCA_020200615.1 Actinomycetota bacterium
GCCCCGCCTCTGCTGATGTTGAAGTACAGGGGGAAGGCGAACCCGGCGTCGAGGCTGACGATCCCGTACTCGGGATCGTCGCGGAAGGGCGCCAGCACCTCGCTCCTCGTACCCTCGTACTGAGTGGCGGCGCCGTCGAGCTCCCCCACCCGTAGGGCGGTGAGCGGGTCGGCCGCGGGAAGCATCTCGATGCGCTTCACGTACGGCGTACCCAGGAAGTATCCATCCTTGGCCTCGTACAGCTCCGGGCCCTGGGCCTCGTCGTGCTTCGTCATCTTGTAGGCCCCGGTGCTGACGAAAATCCGGTCGTCGAACGTCGACATGGGGTCGGAGATCTTCGACCAGACGTGCTCGGGCACGATCGGCATCGTCCCGAGCACCTGGTCGAGGAACGTGGCGTCGGGCCGCTCCAGCCGGAACTCGACCGAACGGTGACCGGTGGGGACGACGTCGGCCACGGTGCGGGGCACTCCCACGAGCAGGGGCGTGAACGTCTGGGAGGTGTAGTACTCGTAGGTGAAGGCGACGTCTCGGGCCGTCAGCGGTCTCCCGTCGTCCCAGGTGATGTCCCGGAGATCGAGCGTGTAGGTCAGGCCGTCCTCGGACCGCTTGTGGGAGGACGCCAGCCATGGCAGCAGCTCTCCGGTGGAGTCGGGCCACAGGAGGGTGTCGAACACCAGGCTCATCCGCCAGTAGCCGGGGCCGGCCACGTAGGTGAACGGCGAGGGCCACCCCAGCCCCGTCCACTCGACGACTCGCACGGTGGGCCGCTCCCCAGGGGCGGTCCGCTGGCGGGTGTTGTTGTTGCAGCCGCCGAGCAGCACCGCTCCCGCTACTCCGCCCATCCCCTGCAAGAAGGTCCGTCTTCTCATAGTGCGCTTCCTCTTCTGTTCGTCAAC
This sequence comes from Actinomycetota bacterium, assembly GCA_020200615.1. The sequence goes on from JAIVIH010000107.1 coordinate 900, forward strand.
GTCCTCTCACCGGGCCCTGTTCGCTCGGGGGTTGAACCGCGGTTCGAGCCCGACACCGATGAAGGTGAAGCTCAGGATGGCCAGGGTCAGCGCCAGGCCCGCGGGCAGCAGCCACCAAACCCAGAGAGACCCGATGTAGATCTCCGAGTTCGACAAAGCCCGGTTGAGCTCCGCACCCCAACTCACGGCAGCCGGGTCGCCGAGCCCGATGAAGGCCAGCCCCGCCTCGATGGTGATCGCCGTGCCCGCCACGTACACCAGGTTGGCGGCGATGATGGGACCGAGGGCGGGAACCAGGTGGCGGCGCATCACGTAGAGGGGCCCGGCACCGAACGCTCGGGCGCAGTCGATGAAACCCCGACTGCGGAGGCTGATCGTCTGGCTCCGCACGATCCGGGCCGTCTCCGGCCAGGTGAACAGGCCGATCATCAGGATGGACAGGACCAGGCTGGGGCCGGCCAGGGCGGCAATGAAGATGACCAGGGGCAGGATGGGTAGGGCGAGGATGACGTCAACCACCCGCATCAGGGCGGTGTCGATGAACCCGCCCCGCAGCCCGGCCGTGAGCCCGACGGCCAGCCCGATGACGAGGATCATCACCGTGGCCGACACGGCCACCGTCAGCGTGGTGCGGCTGCCCATCACCAGGCGCGAGAAGATGTCGCTGCCGGCGTCGTTGGTGCCGAGCAGGTGGTCGGACGACGGGCTCACGAAGGCGTCGCCGGTGATGGCCTGGGGGTCGTAGGGAGCGATCCAGGGCGCCAGCACGGCGATCACGACGAGCAGGAAGAGGATGACCGTCCCTATCAGGAGCAGGGGGGACCGGCGAAGGGACCGCAGGAAGGCCCTCACGCGACCGTCCGGGGGTCGAGCCGCCGGTAGAGGAGATCGACGAGGAGGTTCGCGGTCACCACCGTGAGCGTCAGCACCAGGAACGCCCCCTGCATGGCGGGATAGTCCCGGGTGCCTACCGCTTCGATCATGTACCCGCCCACCCCCGGGTAGGCGAAGATCCGTTCGACGAAGATGACGCTGGTGAGGGCCAGGCTGAACTGCAGGCCGATCACGGTGACGACGGGCAGGAGGGCGTTGCGCGCGGCATAGCCGTACTTCAGCCGGCGCTCACGCAGCCCTTTGGCCCGACCGCCGAGGAGATAGTCGGAGCCCAGCTCGCTGACCATGGACGAGCGCATCACCAGATACTCGAAGGTGGCGAACTCGAAGCCCATCAGCAGGGCAGGAAGGGCCAGGTGGTGGGCGATGTCGAGCAGTTGACCGAAGCCGTTGTACTCGGCGAACGGGGTGGTGGCCCCCCCGAGGGGGAAGATGCCGAACTTGGCCGCGAAGACGACGAACAAGACCGATCCCACGAGGAACACCGGCAGGTTCTGGACGGAAATGAAGAAGCCGAGGAGGCCGCGGTCGACGCGCTTGCCCCGCTTCCATCCCGAGTGCACCCCCGTCGGGAGCCCGACGAGCATGGAGATGACGATCGCGGTGGCGATGAGCAGGAAGCTCCAACCCACCCGGTCGCCGAGCTCCTGCCTCACCGGGGCGTTGGAGACGATCGAAACGCCGATGTCGCCTTGCGCCAACCCGGCCAGATAGTGGACGTACTGCTCGGGAACGGATCCGTCGAGGTTGTAGTACTCGGCCAGGTTGGCCCTGGTCTCGTCGTCCTGGACGAAGTTGGGGGAACCGTTGGCCATGAGGGCGTCGATGGGGTCGCCGGGCATGACCCTCGGCAGAGCGAAGTTGAACGTCACGAGCACGAACACCGTGGCCACGTAGGTCAGGACCGGCACCCACCAGGGCCGCCGTCGCGGCGGCGGGTCTACCAGGCGATCGACCGTGGCGGCGGCGGCCCCAGCCTCCGTCGCCACCGCGGCCTCTCCCCTGGAGGCCTCGGGCTCCGCTATCCGACTAGCGAGAAGACCCAGTTAGGACCCACCGAAGGGGGGACTCCCGCCCTGGCCGAGCCGGCGGCGGCGGGCCCAGATGACGGCAGCGGCCCCGCCCGCAGCTAGTGCAAGAGCGGGAATGACCAGTGGCAGCCCGTCGTCGGAGTCGGCCACGGGACGGGCAGCAAGGTCCGAACCGGCGGCCTGGCCAGCCGGGCGCGTGGTGGTGGCGCCGGGCGCCAGCGACGACGACGTGGTGGACGCCGACGGGTCGGGCGTGGACGAGGGAGAACCCGGGGCCGAAGGCGAGCCCGGGGCCGCCGGTGAACCGGGCCCCGAGGGCGATCCCCCGTCCGACGGCGAAGCACTCGGCGCTGCTCCCGAGGGTCCCCCGGTGGCGCCGCACACGGACTGGCCGATGACCATCTCGCCGATGGCGATGGGCCCGAGGAGGAACATGTGGGCGGCGTTGACCGTGAGCGAGCCGTCAGCATTGGTGATCTGCTCGTTGAGGACGATCCTGAAGTGGTCGCCGACGTGGTCGATGGTGCCGAAGTACTCGTCGTTCACGGGCGGGTTCGACGGGATCGGCCGGATCTCGGACTGGATCGGCAACTGCGTGTCCTTGTCGTACTTCTGCTCGACGATGCCGTTGACGGACGCCCGACTCATCGGCCGTGCAGGTGCTGTGGACCTCCTCCGCGATCAGCGGTCCCGGGCCGATGCCGCCGGGCGCCAACGGGCGAGCGGGGTTGTGGAGGACGATGTCGACGGAACTGGTCACGGACCCGCCCGGTCCCGTGGTCCCCTGGGTGCTGACTGTGATGGGGCCCGATGGTCCACCGGTAGGCGCCGGTTCAGGCCAGATGCCTCCGAAGACGACGGCCGGTCCGTACTGGCCCTTGGCCCCGTCGGGGAGGGCGTCGCGCTCGTTGCCGCCGCCCGCTGGCAGCGTCACCCTGGGTGCCGGCCCGTGGGTCGAAGCGGCGCCACCGAAGAGGCCGACGTTGGTGAAGTAGCCGAAGGCGCTCCCGTTCAGCGCCGTGACGTCGGCGGCGGAAGGACCGGCAGACCCGAGCATCGCCGAGCCGAAGGTCGCCAGAGCGACGAGCGGCGCCAGCAGACCCGCCCTCCGGACACTCGATCGATCACGACGAACCACAGTTACTCCCCTGACTGGCCCGCGTCGGCGGGCCCTGGTGCATTGGCGTCCACGCTAAGCATCGCGGGCCTGGGGCCCCACAACATCGGTCACCTGGCCTATATCGCGGAACTCAGGCCCTGACTTCGCCGGTAACGGCCAGGTTGAAGGCGGGCGAGGCCTCGACCAGCATGCGCGCCGTCGGGCTCTGGGGGGACGTGCACACGAGGGCGGACGGCCCCTCCTCCACCACCCGGCCGGCGTCCAGGACCACGACCCGGTCGGTCACCTTGCGGACGACGGCCATGTCGTGGGAGATGAACACCAGCCCCAGCCCCATCTCGACCTGGCGTTCCCTCAGCACGACCAGCATCCGGGCCTGCTCGGAGGCGTCGAGCATGGCCGTCGGCTCGTCGGCGACCAGCAGCTTCGGCCCCGAGACCAGGGCCCGGGCCAGGGCGATCCGCTGGAGCTGTCCTCCGGACAGCTCGTGGGTCCGGGCGTCGAGGAAGGGCCCGGAACCGGGCAGACCGACACTTTCGAGGGCCTCGCTCACCGCGGCCCGGCGCTCGGCGGCATCACCCGTCCTGGCCACGTCCAGCGGCTCCCGGACCAGCTCCTCGACCCTCAGCCGGGGGGAAAGAGCGTCGGCCGGATCTTGCATGACCAGCTGGATCCGGCGGCGCCGAAGGCGGTCGCCACCCCGCCACGACGTGGGCAACACCTCCCCCTCGAGCAGCACCTGCCCCGAATCCAGGGCCAGGTGCCCGGCGAGGATGCGGGCCAGGGTGGACTTGCCGCTGCCCGACGGTCCGACGATGCCGACGGACTCGCCCTCGCGCACGGCGATCGAGACGCCGGCGAGGGCGGGAACCGCTCGGTGGCCACGGCCGAAGGACTTGGTGATGTGGCGCGCCGACAAGAGGGTCTTGAGGCCCCCGAAGTGGCAGAGCACGAGCCTGTCCCGGGAGGGGACCAGCTCGGGACGGGTTTCGGCGCAGACCGTCTCGGCCTGCGTGCAGCGGGGATGGTAAGGACAGCCTGGCGGCACGGCCCGGGGGTCGGGCGGGCGGCCGCGGATCGGCCGCAGGTCCTTGGTGGTGGTCATCACCGGGTAGGCGTTGACCAGAGCCCAGCCAACAGGGCCGGGTCGAGCAGGACCTCGCCGGCCAGCTCTTCGGCGCGGCGCCGGGCCTCGCCCGCCCCCATTCCGAGACGGTCCCGCAGCGGTTCTGCCACCTGGTCGCCCATGGTGGTCACCGGGTTGAAGGGCGAGCCCTGGAGGGCCAGCGCCACCTTGGCCCAGCGCACGGGGCGCAAGGCCTCCTCCGAGGCTCCGAGGAGCTCGACGCCCTCCAGGCACACGCTCCCGCTGGCCTCCGGCGGCTGGATCAGGCCGGCGAGGCACATGGCCAGGGTCGACTTGCCCGATCCGCTCTCGCCCACGATGGCCAGTGACTCGCCCCGCTCGAGGGTGAAGCTGACCCCGCGGAGGGCGTCCACCTCGCCGCCGAAGCGCACCGCGAGGTCGGTCACCGCCAGCAGGGGCGCCGTCGTTGTCATCGTCGGAATGTGGGCCACGGCACGATAGGGACGATAAGCGAAGCGACCCGGGCCGGCGTTCTGGCACGCTGACACCGTGCCGGATCGTCTGCGGCTTCGCCGCCCCGGGCGGGGCCCCTTCACACCGTTCCGGCACGGCGCCAGGCCCGCCCTCCTCCCGAGCGTGGGGCCCCTGCCCCACGCCGGGCCGTGTCTCCGAGGCTGATGAGCCCATGGCGACGATCGACATAGGGCGCGTGACGCGGATCGAGCGCCGGGAGGCACCGGGCCTGGCCGCCGAGGAGTACCGGCGGATGGCCGCGGTCGCCGAACAGCTGTCGCCCGACGAATGGGCCATGGCCACCGAGTGCCCGGGCTGGACGGTTCGCGACGTCATGGCCCACGTTGCCGGATCGATGGCCGGCACCTCCTTGCGGGAAGGAGCCCGTCAACGCAAGCTGGCTGGGCAGCGGGTCGAGGCCGGCGGCGGAGCCTTCCTCGACGAGATGAACCAGCTGCACATCGAGGAGCGGGCCGGCCTGTCCGAGCCGGATCTCGCCCGTGAGCTGCGGGATCGGATCGAGCCCGCGGTCCGGGCCCGGCGACGAGTGCCGGGCCTTCTCCGCCGGGCCCCGATCCCGACCTCCGGCGACCGGCTCACCCTGGGGGAGCTCCTCGACGTCATCCTCACGCGCGACGTCTGGATGCACCGGGTGGACGTATGCCGGGCCACCGGTCGGACGCCCCACCTGACCCCCGAGCACGACGGACGCCTCGTCGCCGACGTCGTGCGCGAGTGGGCCGACCGCCACGGTCAGCCCTTCACTCTCCGCCTCACCGGCCCCGCCGGAGGCACGATCACCTCAGGAAGTGCAGGGCCCGAGCGGCCCGAGCTGGACCTCGACGCCGTGGACTTCTGCCGCACGCTCTCGGGACGGGCGCCCGGCGAGGGCCTCCTGGCCACCGGAGTGGTCTTCTGAGCCACGGCCGGGCGAACGGCCGGCGGCGGGGCCGGGGCCCGAGCGGCCCTCTGAGCGGAAATCCGGGCCCCCGCCGCACCGGAGGAGGCCGGGCCGGCTCCGTGCCGAACGGCCTGATCGGCCCCGGCCGGGGCGGCGAAGCCGCCAGAAGCACAGCCTCGCCGGCCATGGCCACTCTGCGGCTTCTGCCGCAGGCGGTGGGACTCGCCCGCCGGTCGCCGGCTGATGGCCAGCATCGCCGCCGTGGCCGGCCTGTTCGTCCTCCAGCAGCTGACGGGTCCCGCCCTGCGGTCCGTCGCCGATTCCCTGGGCCGGCGGGTGGAGGGCCGCCTTCGCCTGAGGGTCATGGAAGCGACGCTCGCCCCGCCCGGCGTCGCCCATCTGGAGGACCCCGACGTGGCCGACCGTGTGGCCGAGGCCCAAGGGGTCGGGACCGGGCAGACCACGGTGAGGGATGCCGTTGTAGGAATGGCCGTGGTGGCGGCCAACAGCCTGGCCGGCGTGCTCGCCGCAGTTGTGCTGGCGACCTACCGCTGGTGGCTCGCGGCCGGGCTGCTCGCCGTCTACGCGGGCATGACGTGGGCCCGGGCGGGCCAGCTCCGCCGGACGGTCGGAGCCCTGAGGGGGCACGCCCGGCGGTTCCGGCGATCGTCCTACTTCAGGGACCTGGCCCTGACTCCCCCGGCAGCCAAGGAGCTGCGCCTGTTCGGGCTGGGCTCGTGGGTCGGCGAGCGGTTCGGGCACGAGTGGGACGTGGCCATGGAGGGTTTCTGGCGCGACCGTCCCAAGGGTCGCTGGGTGCCACCGGCCCTGGCCGTGGTCCTCGGCGGGGCCCTGGGGGTCACGTACGCCCTGCTGGGCCGCTCGGCGGCGAGGGGTGAGATCAGCCTGGGGCAGCTCACCATGTTCGCCGGGGCCGCCACCGGAGTGGCCGCCGTCTACACGGTGGGCTGGGACAACCTCAACATCAGTTACGGATCGGCGGCGGTGCCGGCGGCCGTCGAGCTCGAAGACGCGGTGGCCGCGCCCCGCTTCCGGCTCGCGGGCACCGCCCCCGCGGACGGGCTGCCGACCTCGGAGATCCGCTTCGAGGGGGTGTCCTTCCGGTACCCGGGCCGCCCCGACCACGTGTTCGACGGGCTCGACCTGGAGATCCCTGCGGGACGGTCGCTGGCCATCGTGGGCCCCAACGGCGCGGGCAAGACCACCCTGGTGAAGCTGCTGGCCCGGCTCTACGACCCGACCGGCGGGCGGGTCACGGTCGACGGCACCGACCTGGCCACCATCGACGCCCGAGCGTGGCAGGGCCGAATCGCCGCCATCTTCCAGGACTTCGTCCACTACGAGCTGTCGGCCGCGGACAACGTCGGTTTCGGCGCCGTCGAGCGGGCCGCCGACCGTGACGCCCTGGCCGCCGCGGCCGAGCGGGCCGACGCGGGCGAGATCATCGGCCGGCTGCCGGCGGGCTGGGACACCGTGTTGTCGCGCCGGACGGCAGCGGGGGCCGAGCTGTCCGGAGGCCAGTGGCAGCGGGTGGCCCTGGCCCGGGCCCTGTTCGCCGTCGACGCCGGCGCCTCCGTCCTGATCCTCGACGAGCCGACGGCGGCTCTGGACGTGCGGGCCGAGGCCGCGTTCTACGACCGGTTCCTCGAGATCACCCGCGGAATCACCACCATCCTGATATCCCACCGGTTTTCCACCGTTCGCCGGGCCGACCGGATCGTGGTCATCGAGGGCGGCCGGGTCACTGAGACCGGCGACCATGACTCTCTTCTCGCCGCCGCGGGCCGCTACGCCCGGATGTTCCGCCTTCAGGCCGCCCATCTCACGACTACCGCCCCCGGCCCGAACGACGATGCGTAGCGCCCGGCGGGCTCTGGTGTTCGCGGTGACGGTCGCCTTCCGGGCCGACCGCTGGCGGTCCACCGCCGTGATCGCCCTGTCGGCCATCGCTTCCGTCGTCGGCGTACTCACCGCCTACTGGCTGAAGCGGATCGTCGACGCCGCCGTCGCCGGTGACGAGGGTTCGGCCCTGGCCGCAGCGGTGGGCATGGCCGTGACCGCGGGGCTGGGGCTGGCGGCACGGGCGGCCACCACCCGGATGCAGTTCCCGCTGAAGGAGAACACGGGGTTGTACCTCGACCGGCAGATCGTGGCCCTGGTCAGCGGCGTCACCACCATCGAGCACCACGAGCGTCCTGCGTACCTGGACCGGCTGGAGGTATTGCGCCGGGAGATGCCGGATCTCGGCTTCGCCGGCATGCACACCGCCGGCGCCGTCGCCCTCCTCCTGCAAGTCGGAGCTACGGGGGCCCTCCTGGTCTCGGTCAACCCGTGGCTGCTGGCGATCCCGTTGCTCGCCGTCCCGTCCCTGTGGGCCGAGGCGCGAGCCGAGCGGATACGCCAGGAAGCCCTCGACACCACCGCCGACCCCTCCCGCCGGGCGCGGCACCTCTTCGAGCTGGCGACTTCGCCGGCGGCGGGAAAGGAGCTGCGGGTGTTCGGGGCCGGGGCCGAGCTGCTCCGGCGCCACCAGAAGGAGTGGGAT
>JAIVIH010000357.1 GCA_020200615.1 Actinomycetota bacterium
ATCCCACTCCTTCTGGTGGCGCCGGAGCAGCTCGGCCCCGGCCCCGAACACCCGCAGCTCCTTTCCCGCCGCCGGCGAAGTCGCCAGCTCGAAGAGGTGCCGCGCCCGGCGGGAGGGGTCGGCTTCCGGTACCCGGGGACCGAGGTCGACGTCGTGTCCGGGTTGGACCTTTCCCTCCCGGCAGGGGCCGCGGTGGCCGTCGTGGGGGAGAACGGCGCCGGCAAGTCGACCCTGGTCAAGCTGCTGTGCCGGTTCTACGCGCCGTCGGCGGGGGTGATCTCGGTCGACGGCATCGATCTCCGGCGCATCGATCCCTGCGCGTGGCGAACGCGGATGAGCGCCGGGTTCCAGGACTTCACCCGCTTCGAGCTCCATGCCGGCCAGACCGTCGGCGTCGGTGACCTCCCGTTCCTCGACGACCGGGTCGCCGTCGCCCGGGCCCTGGATCGGGCCGCTTCGGGCGAGGTCGTCTCCACCCTCCCCGACGGGCTGGACACGCAGCTTGGCGCCAGCTTCGACAACGGCGTGGAGCTGTCCGGAGGGCAATGGCAGAAGCTGGCGCTGGCTCGGGCCATGATGCGGCCGGCACCCCTTCTCCTGGTGCTCGACGAGCCCACGGCCGCCCTCGACGCCGAGACCGAACACAAGCTTTTCATCCGCTACGCCTCGATGGCCTCGGCCCACGCGGCCCAGACAGGCGCCATCACCCTCCTCGTCTCGCACCGCTTCTCGACCGTGCGCATGGCCGACCTGATCGTGGTTCTCGACGGAGGGAAGATCGTCGGCGCTGGTAGCCACGACGAGCTCATGGCCGCCGGGGGGCTGTACGCCGACCTGTACGAGCTCCAGGCCCAGGCCTACCGCTGACGGACCGGAACCTTTGTGGCCGGGGCCCGCCGGATCTGCGATCATGAGGGTGTTCTGAGCAGCCACGCGATATGTCCCACGCGCTCGTAGTGAGCCCCACTTCGAATTCGGGCCTATGACCCCCCAATCCCGCCAGAGCCGAACGTCACCCCGGCCGGGCCTCCCTGCTTCTGAGCCCGTCGGCCCCAGGAGCCGCCATGGGCGCCCCCTCGACGGGCGACGCCTCCGAGAAGTGAGAGGGCACAACCTCCCCCACCTCCCGAGCAGCTTCGTCGGGCGACATCAGGAAGTGGTCGACGTGGCGTCCCTGCTCGGCGCGTCGCGGCTCGTCACGCTGACGGGACCGGGCGGCATGGGCAAGACCCGCCTCGCCATCCAGGTGGCCGTCGAGCTGACCTCGCAGTTCCCCGACGGCGTCTGGCTGGTAGAGCTGGCCCCCCTCACCGAACCGGCGCTGCTGCCCGATGCATTCGGCGCCGTCCTCCCCGGTCTCCAACACCATCCCGCCCGACCCTCGGCCGGCCACGTGGCGTCTCAGATAGGCGACCAGTCGGTCCTGCTCTTGGTCGACAACTGCGAGCATCTGGTGGAGTCCTGTGGTCACCTGGTGGACTTCCTGCTGCGATCCTGTCCCGGGTTGAGTGTGCTGGCCACGAGCCGGGAACCGCTCGGCATAGGCGGCGAGCAGAGGTGGTCGGTGCGTCCGCTGTCGCTTCCTGCGCCGGCTGAGGTCGACGCCGCCTCGGTGCAGGCCAGCGAGGCGGGAGAGCTGTTCCTGCAGCGGGCCACGGCAACCTCCCCCGGCTTCCAGCTGACCGAGGCGGTGGCACCCACCGTGGCCGAGATCTGTGCGCGCCTCGACGGCATGCCCCTGGCCATCGAGCTGGCCGCCGCTCGCCTGGCGTCCCTGTCCGCGGCCGACGTGCTCGAGCGGCTCGACGACCGCTTCCGGCTCCTCACCACCGGCAGCCGCGCCGTCATGCCCCGTCACCAGACGCTGGCCGCCACCCTGGAGTGGAGCCACGACCTGCTCTCCCCGGCCGAGGCGGCCCTGCTCCGCCGGGTGTCCGTCTTCGCCGGGTGGACGCCGGAAGCGGCCCAGGAGGTCTGCGCCGGGGGCGAGGTCGAACCGGACGAGGTGGTCGACCTCCTCGGGGCGCTGGCCGCCAAGTCACTCGTCATCGTCGAGACGCCCGACGACCGGGTGCGCTACAGCCTCCTGGAGACGGTCCGGGCGTGGGCGCGGACCAAGCTGGAGGAGGCGGCCGAGGACGCCGAGGTGGCCCGCCGTCACGCCTCGTGGTGCCTCACGCTGGCCGAGCAGGCCGAGGCTGGGATCAGCGGCCGTGAGCCGCAGCTGTGGCTCGACCGGCTCGACGCCGAGTACGACAACCTGCGGGCCGCCCTCGAGTGGGCGCGGGGCACCGAGGACTGCGAGCTGGGGGTGCGCCTGGTCACCGCCCTGGCCACGTTCTGGCGCACCCGCGGCCACCTGGGCGAGGGCCTGGGCTGGCTGGAGTGGGCCGTCACCGTAAGCGAGGAGTGCCCGCCCCTGCTGCGGGCCGAAGTGCTGCGGGGGACTGGCCTGTTCCGGGGGATGAACGGCGACATGACCTCGGCCCTGCCGCTCCTGGAGGAGAGCTCCGCCCTCTTCGGCGCCGCCGGTGACCACGACGCCAGCGTCTGCGCCTGCCATTCGATGTTCCACATGTTCCGCAACCCGCGCCAGTCCCTGGCCGGACTGGGGGAGGACATCGACCGCTGCCGGCGCACGGGCGACACCAACAAGCTGGCCCACTTCCTCTGGGCCCTGGGCCAGGCCCACTTCCTGCTGGGTGAGCTGGCCGAGGCCCGGCGGCACTTCGAGGAGTGCGTTGAGCTGGGACGGGGCGAGCCCGACGGCGAGGCCCTCCGGTCAGGGTTGTTCGGGCTGGGGCGGGTGGCCGTGATCCTGGGCGAGCACGACGTGGCCGAAGCGGCCTTCGAGGAGGCCCGAGCCCAGGCCGAGGGGATGGCCGACGCCGACCACGCGGCCACGGGGCTGGTGCTGCTGGCCGACCTGAGCCGGGCCCGGGGCGACTGGGGCCGGGCGCGGCAGCTCCTCGACGAATCGATGGGGCTCACCAACGCCGACGGAACGCCGGTCGACGAGGCCCGCGCCCTCTACTTCTCGGGCCGGCTGGCCGAGGCGGAGGCGGAGGCGACGAGTGGCGACAACGGCGCCGGCGACCTCTACGCCAGGGCGCTGGCGCTGGCCCGGGGCGCCGACGGCCTCGCCTTCCACGAGGCCCGATGTCTGCTCGGCCTGGGCTGGGCGGCCGACGCCAACGGCGACCGCAGCGCCGCCGCCGGGCACATTCTCGAGGCCCTGGCCACGGCCCAGGCGGTAGGCGACACCGTGGCCTCGGCCCAGGCCTACGACCGCCTGAGCAGGCTGGCGCGTCTCGACGGAAGGCTGGACGAGGCCGACACGCTGGCCCGGCGCGGCTTGGAGCTGCACCACGGCATCGGCGACCTCGCCGGCCTGGCCGCGTCGTTGGAGTCCGTGGCCGGCCTGGCCGCCGACAGTGAGCGCTGGCC
>JAIVIH010000108.1 GCA_020200615.1 Actinomycetota bacterium
CCGGTCACGGGTCTCCCGCCAGAGCTGGTGGGCGGCCCGGGCATCGGCCGATCGCCGGATCTCCCGGTAGAGGTCGCCCACGCTTCGGCGCCAGTCGAGGAGGGTGAGGGACACGCCGGAGTGTATTTGGGGAGCACCCGGTACGGTCGCATGGCCATGACCGTCTCGCAGCCCGCTCGAGCCTCCCGGGGGCGCATGCTGGCCCGCGGGCTCGTGCGACGCTGCGCGGTGTGCGGCGGCGGCGGCTTGTTCCTCACCTGGTTCCGCATGCGGGACCGGTGCCCCCGTTGCAGCTACAAGTTCGAGCGCGAGGAGGGCTTCTTCCTGGGGGCCTACGTCCTCAACCTGGCCGTGACCGAGGGTCTGCTGATCCTGTTCGCCATCATCCCGTCGATCGTCATTTTCGCCGGCGACTCGGACGTCAGCATCGTCCCCCTCCTCATCAGCGGCCTCATCGCCGCTGTGGGTGGCCCCCTCGCCTTCTATCCCTTCTCCAAGACGCTGTGGGTGGCCATCGAGCTCAGCTTCCGCTCCGTCGACGCCGGAGAGCCCACGGACGACGTCTAGCAGCCACCACCGGCCGTTCTCGGGCCATCTAACGGGGCTCTGGCGCCTTTCAGTGACCCCAGAACGGTGTGCGTAGGGGCGCTAGTTCATGGCCGGGTTGGGGGGGAAGTTGGCGAACATGGCCATGCGCCCGCCCTGGCGCCGCAGCACCGTCTGCCACAGGGCGTCGGGGTCGGCCGAGAGGGCGTCGTCGGGATGAGCGTCGACCACGAACCACGCCCCCGCCTCGATCTCCTCTTCGAGCTGGCCCTCGCCCCAGCCGGCGTAGCCGACGAACACCCGGATGGCCTGGAGAGCGGGTGACATCTCGTCCGGATCGAGGGACAGGTCGACCGTCCCGAGCAGGCCGAACAGGGGCTCGTAGCCCGCGACATCCCTCTCGTCCGAGTCGCCCGAGTGGCCCGGGCCGGTCACCTCGCCCACCTCGCCGGACCAGCCCCGGCCCAGGCAGATGGCCGCTTCCGGTGACACCGGCCCGCCCAGGAACACCAAGGGGGGGTCGGCGGCCAGGCTGTGCCACCCGGGCAACGGCTGGGCCAGGGCGGTCTCGCTGGGCCGGTTGAGGACCACGCCCACGGCCCCGTCGTCAGCGTGCTCCAGCACGAGCACCACCGTGTGGTCGAAGTTGGGATCGCCCAGGGCGGGAGTCGCCACCAGCAGCCGCCCCTTCAACAACTCGGTCGTCACTGGTGCCCGGCTTGCTGGCCGAGGGTGGGCGGCCATCCAGGACGGAACATCTGGTGGCCGTTGATGCTGGCCACCCGCCAGCCGTCGTCGGTGTGGAGCATGGCGAAGCGGCGGGTGAAGGCGGTGACCGTGGCCGGGACGGCATCGGCCTGCGCCCCCGGCTCTCCCGTCTCCACGAACGTCACCATTTCCCAGTCCAGGTCGAGCACCTCGGGAGCCTCCGAGACGCTCCACGTGCGGGGGGTGAACCCCTTCCAGATCGTCTGCCAGTGGGTGACGGTGTCCTGAGCGAACCGCTCCCAGAGGGCATGGGTCGACGGGCACTCGGCCAGCCCCCGCCCGATGGCGTCCCACTCGTGGTCAGACCCCGCCTCCAGATCGTGGCGGTGGTTCCACACCCAGTCCTGGGCGAGGACCAGCCTCAAGGTGGCGTCGGTGAGGGGCCACGCCGCCGCCAGGTCGCGCCGCTCCATGACCGCCTCCACCCATTCCAGAGCGGCCGCCTGGGGCGTCCCCGGTTCGGTCTCCGGAGCCATGGCCAGCCAGGGTAGAGGCCCACCAAGGGGGTTGCGTGAAACCCCCACCGGGCGCATGCTCACTCCGTCGGCTCCTGACCAGGAGGTGGTGGTGGGCGCTCCATCCTTGGACCGTCTGGCGGGCCCATGCGCAACGGCCGTCGGGCTCGGCGGACTCCTTTACGGCCTCCTGTTCGCGTGGATCGTGGCCGGCCCTCCCGGGTGGGTGCCGGAGGTGTGGTTCGCGCTGCTGATCCTGGGCGCGGTGACCAGCGTCCCGGTGGGCGTCGCCCTCTATCAGCGCTTGAGGAAGACCGATGAGGGACTCGCGCTCACCGCCCTCCTCCTGGGCCTCGGCGGTGCCTTCGGAGGCGCCGTCCACGGAGCCTTCAACCTCGCCAGCCAGGTGAACCCGGCATCGGTCGGCACCGGGGCCAGCCCCGATCCTGGCGGGATCTTCCGGTACGCGGTGGCGGGGATCGCCCTGATGCTGGTCGGGTGGCTGGTGATGGCGGGCCGCACCCTGCCCGCCCGGTGGGGCCAGCTCGCCCTGGCCAGCGGGGCCATCCTCGTCTTCATCTACGTCGGGCGGCTGTACGACTTCATCACGCCCGACGAGCGGGCCACCCTCATCCCGCCCTTCCTGTACGGCCTGGTGTTGCATCCGGCCCTGTACCTGTGGCTGGGACGGTTGCTGCGGCCCAGGGCGCCCGTGCCGCCGGTGACCGAGCCGGCCAGCGCGGAGATGGCCGCCTGATGCGACCGCCTACCATCCCGGGATGCCCGACGAGCCCCAGGCCGGTGTCCGCATCGACGGAGTCCCTGAAGACGTCGACCCCAACGACGAGGTCCTCGTCGCCCTCTACCGGCTGGTGGCCCAGTCCCGGGACGGGACGACGCCGGCCGCGTCCCGCGTCACCTCGGCCATCGCGGCCAAGACCTACCTCGAGCAACTGACGCGCCGGCTGGTGGTGGAGGCCCGGGAGGACGGCTCCACATGGGAGGACATCGGGCTCCTCTTCGGCACCAGCGCCAGGAACGCCCAGGCCCGCTTTGGCGATATCCGGGACTACGACCAGGCCTGACCCGGTCGGTCGCGGGTCAGGAGGCCTCCTCCGGCTCGTAGCGGCCTCCGAGGTGCCGGGCCAGGAACTGCTCGGCGGCGGCGTAGAAGCGCAGCCGGTTCTCGGGCTTGGCGAACCCGTGGCCCTCGTCGGGGAACAGCAGGTACTCATGGTCGATGCCCTTCTTCTTGAGTGCCTCCACGATCTGCTCCAGGTTGGACGGGCCCACGATGTCGACCGCGCAGCGGAAGAGGTCGGGGGTGAAGGTGGCCCCGATCAGGGCCGCGTAGCCGCCGTAGGACCCGCCGTAGATGGCCATCCGCTCGGGGTCGGCGTAACCCTGCTCGACGGCCCATCCCACGGCGTCGACCAGGTCGTCGTGCATGGCCGCCCCCCACTGGCGGTCCCCGGCGTTCACGAAAGCCTTGCCGTAGCCGGTGGAGCCCCGGTAGTTGACCTGGATGGACAGGTAGCCGCGGTTGGCGAGCCACTGGGCTTCGGCGTCGTAGCCCCAGGCGTCCCTCACCCAGGGGCCGCCGTGCACGTTGAGGACCGCCGGGAGCCGGCTCCGGCCGAGACCGGGCGGGAACATGAGGTAGCCGTGGACCTCCATCCCGTCCCTGGCCGTCAAGGAGAAGGGTTCCATCTTGGCCAGGGGGTAGGACGAGAGGGCCGGCTGGTGCTCGAACAGGAAGGTCGTCGAGCGGCTCGAGCGCTCGTAGGCGTAGTAGCGGACGGGGCCGTCGTCGTTCATGTACGCCGCCAGCCACGTCCGGTTCTCGTCGTCCTCGCCGA
This sequence comes from Actinomycetota bacterium, assembly GCA_020200615.1. The sequence continues at coordinate 3,629 of JAIVIH010000108.1, forward strand.
TCAGGGCCAGGTCACCCGGTTCCACCGCCTGGAGGGTGGCGAGGTCGTCGGCGATCTCGGGGTCGAGGACCTGGTAGTCAGCCCGGTCCCGCTGGAAGATGACCAGCTGCGGCTCGCGGGTGTCGGGGTGGAGGTGAGCGCCGGCCACGTCGTACCGACTTGGAGGAGCGGCCGCCACTCGTCGTCCAACGTGTCCCGCACCAGGATGACCAGGCCTCCGTCGGGCAGGGGCGCGAGGGCGCCCCGGGCCTGGAAGTTGGCGTCGATGACGAACCCGACGAATCCCGGATTCTCGACCACCTTCTCGAGCTCTCCCGTGGCCAGGTCGAGGTGGTAGATGTCGTGAAGCTCGGGGTTGTCCCGGTTGAGCCCGACCAGGATTTCGTTGGGGAAGTGCTTGTCGATCCCCTCCACCCGAGCCTGCACGTCGTCGAAGGGCGTGAGGTCCCGGATCTCGTCGGTCTCGAGGTCGACGGCGTAGAGGCGCCAGTTCTCGTCGCCGCCCTTGTCCTGGACGTAGAGGAGGTGACGGTTGTCGTGGGCCCAGAAGTACCCCCGAATCCCTCGGTCCCGGTCCCGGGTGACGGCCCGTGCCTGCCACGACCCGATCGGGGTCACCCAGACGTTCATGACCCCTTCGTCGGGCGCGATCCACGCCAGCCGGGTTCCGTCGGGCGAGATGCGGGGACTGATGCGCTCGGGGTTGCCGAACAGGACCTGGCGAGGGACGAGGGTGACGGGCTCCTCGGCGGGAGCGGTTGCGGCGGTGCTCATGGCCGCCATGCGTAGCACCTGTCGCCGGTCTCTACACTCCGCCACGTGGCGGCCGACGACGACAATCGCTGGTTGAGGGAGGGCAAGGGCCGGGCCGGGACCTACGACGACCGGTGGGTGGAGATGGCGGCCCAGGGCGAGAACGTCCACGGCGAGGCCGACCTGGTGACGGCCTTCCACCCCCGGTCGGTGCTGGATGCCGGCTGTGGCACGGGCCGGGTCGCGGTGGAGCTGGCCCGTCGGGCAGTCGACGTGGTGGGGGTGGACCTGGACGAGTCCATGCTCGACCGGGCCCGGGCCAAGGCCCCGGACGTCCCTTGGGTGACCGGGGACCTGGCCACGGTCGACCTGGGCCGGGCCTTCGACCTCGTCCTGCTGGCCGGCAACGTGATGATCTACCTGACGCCGGGCACTGAGGCGGCGGTCGTGGCCAACCTCGCCCGCCACCTGCGGCCGTCACCCCGCTCAGGGGGCCGCTCGGGCCCGGGCGAAGGACCGGGCCACCTGGTCGCCGGTTTCCAGCTCCAGCCCGGCCGTCTCGACCTCGACACCTACGACGCCCACGCCGCGGCCGCGGGTCTGGTGCTGGCCGAACGATGGGCGACGTGGGACCGGTTGCCGTACGGAGACGGCGACTACGCCGTCTCCGTACACAGGCCTGCCTTCTAGGGCCGGCGTTCCACCTGCAGGAGGGGCACCGGGAGGCCCACGGCCTGCTCGCTGGTGGTGAGGAGGGCCCGACCGTCGAGCCGGTAGGCGATCGACTCTCCCTGCGCCCGGTCTCCGAGATCCACCCGCCGGGCCGGTTGTCGCCAGATCGCGTCGAACGCAGGCTCGTCCGCCGGCAGCTCCAGCTCGTACCCGTCCCCGTAGGTGCAGACCGCCACCCGCCGCCCGTCCGGGGCAATGTCGGCTCCGGTGACGATCTTCAGGGCCGGCACCGGGTCGGGCACGGTCACGGTGCCGACCAACTCGAGGGTGACGGGGGCCGCCGTGAGCGGGGCACGAGCCACGTAGACCGCAGGGTCGGCCGCCTTGACCACGACGTACAGGTCACCGGTCTGGGGGTGGACGGCGAGGGCCTCGGCGTTGTGCGGCCCGTCGGGGTACCGGAGGCGGAGGGTCTCGGCCTCGTCCGTGGACGCCGGCGCACCTCTCGCCGGCCCGGTGCCGGAGGCCGGCACCGACGGCTCGGGCACCCGGTAGACGAGCACCTCCTGGAGGTCCTCCAGGTTGTCGCCGATGTCGCCCACGTAGAGGTAAGACGTGCCCTGCTCGGGCCCGGGACCGGCCGCGATCGCCTCCCAGTCGCGCGCCTGGGCCCCCGTCACCCGCCAGGCGCCGCAGGCTTCGCCCCGGCCCCGCACGCAGAACACCACGGGATCGTCACCCGAGTCGTTGTGGGTCCAGTACACGCCCGGGTTCCGCCGGGAGGCGACCAGTCCGCTGCTCTCGGTGATGGCGAGATCCGCCAGGTTGCCCAGCAGTCGAGGAGGCCCGTACGTGCCCGGCACTGCTCCGGAACCGCCGGGAGCGGGAGCGAGCGGGTCGTCCTCGGCCTGGCCACCGTTCGACCCGCACGCGGCCAGCACCACGGCCAGGCCCAGGCCCGCGGCCTGGCGCGCCCTGCTCCGGATCAGGGTCGGTGTGGTAGCCGGCGTTCCACCCATCGAAGTCCCCCGTTCGGCAGCTTGGCGGCGGCTGCGCTCGCCGCCGGAGGCGGCCGCTCCAGATGCCGGCAGGAAGGACGGCGGAGGGCGATCCGGCTTCGCCCGTCGCCCGGAGCACCTTGCTAGTGCCTCGGCCACAAAGGTTCGCGCGTTTGAAATACCATGAAATGACCAAGGTGTGATTTCTGGCGCACACTCACCTACGGCGACGAGCGGTCGGGAGGGGATGTGCGGCTGGCGGACCGGCGGAGCCCGGACCGGGCGCGTTCAAGGTCGCGCTGGGTCGTCGCTCGGTCTCACCGGAGTGCGCGATCAGCTCAGGCGGCGAGTTCGCCTGGCTGGCGAGCAGGCCGGCCCCAACGCCGCTGGCGCTCGGAACGGAGCCGGGCCCGCTCTCGGCGCAGGCGCTCGCGCATCGCGGGGTCGGCGTCGTACTCGTTGCGCCAGCGCAGGTAGGCGTGGACCCGTCGGGCCAGCACCGTGTGGTTGGGGTGATCGGAGTTGTTGAGGACGAAGTCCCGCAACGGCCCGAAGTGGCATTCGACTGGATTGGCCCATGACGAGTACGTCGGCGTGAAACAGAGCTCCACATTGTTCTTCTGGCACCAGGCCCGGATCTTCTTGGCCTTGTGGGCCGACAGGTTGTCCAAGATCACGTAGATCATCTCGCCGTCGGGGCGGGCGGCTCGACAGGAGCGGATGGCGGCCAGGCTGTTCTCGGTCCCCTTCTTGGCCCGCACCACTCCCCACATCGTGTCGTCGCCCACCGAGTAGCAGGCGTGGAACTGCCGCACCCCACAGGTCTTGTGGTAGTTGGCCCGTTGGCGCTGTGGCTTCTTCTTGGCCGCCCAGCAGCACCCGCCGATGGGGTGGATGGCGAGGGGCCCGAACTCGTCGAAGGCGAACACCCGGGTGGGGAAGCGCTCCAGCACCTCCTCGATGCGATCGAGCTTG
>JAIVIH010000109.1 GCA_020200615.1 Actinomycetota bacterium
GGATCAGTGTGCTTCTCGTCGGCCAGCGTGAGGCCCTGGGAGACGTCGGAAAGCTGGACGTCCTCGAAGCGTCCGAGGTCATCGAGATGGGCGAGGAGCCCGCCACCTCGGTACGCAGGAAGCGGGACTCGTCGGTGGTGCGGGCGGCCGAGGCGGTCCGGGACGGCCAGGCGTCGGCCATGGTCAGCGCCGGCAACACGGGAGCGGCCGTGGCCGCCGCCCTGCTGAGGATCGGTCGGATCACCGGGGTGCAGCGGCCCGGCATCGCCACCGTCCTGCCCGTGCCGGGGGGCAAGCCCACCGTCCTGCTGGACTCCGGCGCCAACTCGGAATGCAGCGCGGCCTGGTTGGCGCAGTTCGCTCAGATGGGCGCGGTCCTCGCCAACCGGCGTTTCGGGATCGCCCAGCCGCGGGTCGGCCTGCTTTCCATCGGCGAGGAGGCGACCAAGGGGACCCCCCTCGTGAAGGAGGCCCACGCCCTCCTGAGCGAGCCCGACTGGCTGGAGTCCAGCGGCGGGCGCTTCATCGGCAACGTCGAGGGCCGCGACGTGCTCACCGACGTGCTGGATGTGGTGGTCACCGACGGGTTCACGGGAAACGTGGTGCTCAAGACCCTTGAAGGCTCGATAAAGGTGTTCGTGGAGGCGGTGCTCGGGGTGATGGGGTCCACCGAGGAGATCAGGAAGGCGTCCGACGTCGTCCTGCCCGCCCTCATGCCCCTCTACCGGGAGTTGGACCCCGAGACGTACGGCGGCGCCATGCTGCTGGGCATCGACGGGGTGTGCATCATCGGGCACGGAAAGAGCTCGACCCGGGCCATCGTGAACGCCGTGCGGGTGGCGGCCGACATGGTCTCGGGAGACCTGGTGGGCCGGCTGCGTGGGGCGGTCGGCCGTCATCCGGTCCCGACCGCCGTCCAGGGCTCCTAGGCTCACTCGGCCGGGCCGCTGGCCCGCTGATTTTCACAAGCGCACAAGCGTCGGTTTCGGTACACTCTGCCGTTCCATCGTGGCCTCAGGAGTGTGGGAAGTGCCGCCGACCGATCTCGACCAGGGGCCCTCGAGCCGCCAGCAGGTGCTCGAGCTCATACGCGAGCGCTTGGCGGAGATCCTCGAGATCGAGCCCGCCACCATCAGCGAAGGGGCGTCGTTCACCGACGACCTGGACGCCGACTCCCTCGCCCTCATCGAACTGGTGGAAGCGCTGGAAACTGATCTGAGCACTCAATCAGCCCCGTTCCGTATCGAGGACGAGGACTTGGAAGACTTGAAGACCGTTCGCGATGCGGTGGACTACGTCGTTGGTCGGGTGGGAGAGGCATCCGCACCCTGAACGACCTTCCTGCGGCGGGTGGGCTCAGCGAACGGTTAGGGAGGCGGTTCAACGACCCCAAGCTGTTGCTGCGAGCCATGGCGCACCGTTCTTGGGTCGCGGAGAACCCGAACACCGAGTCCAACGAGCGCCTCGAGTTCCTGGGCGACGCCGTTCTCGGCCTGGTCGTCACCGCCCATGTGTTCCGCACCTACGCCGGCTTCCCTGAGGGTCAGCTCGCTCAGCTTCGAGCTTCGGTCGTGAACTCGGCGGCCCTGGCCGAAGCGGCCGACGAGCTCGGCCTGGGCCAGTTCCTGCTCCTGGGGAAGGGCGAGGATGCCTCCAGTGGGCGGGAGAAGCCCACGATCCTCGCCGACGCTTTGGAAGCGGTGATCGGGGCGGTGTACATCGACGGCGGCTGGGACGCCGCAGCCGAGCTGGTCATGAACGTCCTGGGGGAGCGGATCGTCGAGGCCGCGTCGGGTCCCGGCAGTGGTGACTACAAGACCCGGCTGCAGGAGCTGGCCGCTCACGACTTCGACGAGCTGCCCCGCTACGAGGTCGAAGGGACGGGGCCCGACCACGCCAAGTCCTTCACGGCGACGGTGTCGCTGCGGGGGCGGCAACTGGGGATGGGCCAGGGCCGGTCCAAGAAGCAGGCCGAGCAGTCGGCCGCTCGAGAGGCGTGGGAGGCCCTGGAACTGGAACGGGGGCCGGAGGCCGACCTGTCGGGCCGGGCCGCGGCCGGCCCATCGGCGGCCATTACGGAGCTGCCGCCGGGCGGCACCGCTTTCTCGTCGACCGTTGACGCGCTGTCGGCCCACGCTGTGGACCCGCCCGCGACCGGCCCCCGGGGGGTGAGCCAGGAGGACGGACTCTCGGGCGGAAACGGTGCCTGAGCTGCCCGAAGTCGAGACCCTGAAGCGGGACATGGAGAAGGATGTGGTGGGCAAGCGCATCCGCCAGGTCGACGTGACCGGCATGCGGTCCATCCGCCGTCATCCGAACAAGAAGCACTTCATCGGCAAGCTCGAGGGTCGCAAGATCGCCGCCGTCCAGCGGCGCGGCAAGTACCTGCTGGTCCGCTTGGAGGGCGGCGACATCCTCGTCGTCCACCTCGGCATGAGCGGTCAGCTCCTCCGGTCCAAGGGAGGGGTGAAGGACCCACCGCCCAAGCACACGCACGTGGTGATCACGTTCACCCAGGGCGGCCTCCTCCGCTTCGTCGACCCGCGGACGTTCGGGGAGATGTTCGTCACCACGCCCGAGGAGCTCGAGGAGCACGTGCCGGAGCTGGCGCACCTCGGGTTCGACCCGGTCGACGACGTCATGTCCTGGAACCGCTTCGGCGAGCTGCTGGTCGCCCGGAAGACGAAGCTCAAGGCCCTGCTCATGGACCAGCGCTTCGTGGCCGGTATCGGCAACATCTACAGCGACGAGATCCTGTGGGCGGCCGGCCTCCGCTACGACCGCCCCTCGGACAAGCTCACGTCCCAGGAGGTCCGCCGGCTGTACCGGGCCATGGTGGAGACCCTGCTGGAAGCCATCAAGCACCGGGGCTCGTCCCTGGCCGACGAGCAGTACCGCGACCTGTTCGGAGCCCTGGGGGACTACCAGAACCAGCACAAGGTGTATGACCGGGAGGGTCAGGCCTGCCGGCGGTGCCGCAGCACCATCACCCGCCTGAAGATCAACGGCCGCTCGTCGTTCCTGTGCCCTCAATGCCAGGTGTGAGAGCCCGGGGCTAGAGGGGCCTAGCGGCGGGGGTTGCCTCCGTTGCGCCGGAGAGCGTCCTAGATCGCCTTCTCTTCACGGGGAGTGATCTGAGCGGGTGCGCCCACGGCCACTCCTCTCCTTGCTCTGTTGAGATTCTAGCGCGGTCCGGAGTTCGCCCACGCTGGCATCGGCCCCTTCGCCGGGCCCGACCAGGGCAACCGGGACGAAGGCAACCGCATTCCACGAGAAGGGGGTGTCGTCCATGAAGGCATCCTTGACCTTCACCAAGAACTGCACCCGGTAGGCCAGGGTATCCGGATCGCGAGGCCCGACCGGGAGGAGCACGACCTCGTCGAGGGTCTCCCCGGACTCCACGAACTGACCGATCAGCACCGGTGCTGC
>JAIVIH010000110.1 GCA_020200615.1 Actinomycetota bacterium
GCGACCGCCACAGAGCGACGGCGGTCGAAGGAATGGGGACCTCCCGCTCCTCCGCTTCAGGCGAGGCTGACGACATCCTCGTCCTCCTCCCCGAAGCGAGAAGCCTGCAACTCGAACATGGTGCGGTACCGGCCGCCGAGGGTCATCAGCTCGTCGTGGGAGCCAAGCTCAACCACCCTCCCGTGCTCGAGCACGCATATGCGGTCGACCTGGCGCACGGTCGAGAAGCGGTGGGAGATGAGGATCGTGGTGCAGTGACGGGTGGTGGCCAGAATGCGCTCGAAGATCTCGGCCTCGCCCCTTACGTCGAGCTGAGCCGTGGGCTCGTCGAGGATGACGACACCAGCCCCCAGCCGGACGGCGCACAATGCCCGAGCCAGCGCCACGCGCTGCCACTGCCCGCCCGACAGGTCCGTGCCATTCTCGTAGCCCCGGGCCAGGATCGTGGAGAGGTCGGCCAAGCCGTCGGCACCGGCTTCATCGAGCGCGGCGAGGATCTCCTCATCGGGCGCGCCGGTGGGGGCGACGTTGTCCCGCAGAGGCAGCTCGTAGCGAACGAAGTCCTGGAACACGGCAGCCACCCGCTCCCGCCAACCAGCAAGATCGAGCCGGCGGATGTCGACCCCGTCCGCTTCTACCGCGCCGCTCACCGGGTCGTACAACCGGCACAGCAACTTGGCGAGAGTCGTCTTGCCGGCGCCGTTCTGGCCCACGATCGCCAGTGACGTACCGGCCGGAATGGTGAGGTCGAAGTTTTCGAGGACCGGCTCGGCGCTGGATTCGTAGCCGAAGGTCACGTTGCGAAACCGGATCTCCCGCGCCGGCAGACCGGTCGCCGGCTGGGCCCCGTTGGGCAGCGATCCGGCGGCCGCCATCCGGTCCTCCAAGCGGAGCACGGCGCCGACAGCGGTGGCCGCGCTCCAGAGCGCCCAGCTCAGGCCGCCGAACGCGACGGCGCTGACGCCCAGGGCGGCGGCGGCGAAGGTCACGGCCGAGCCCAGGCCTAGGCGCCCGCCGGCGGCATCGGACGCGATCGACCAGAAGACCAAGGCATTGGCGGCGGTGACGACGAGGACCGCCCGCCCCATGGGCCGCTGGCGGAGGCGTGTGGCCTGCCAACGCAGGTCGACCAGCCTCCGCCGCCGGTAGGCGAACCGCTCTACCGTCCAGCCCGCCAGTCCGAACAGGCGCAGCTCCTTGGCCGCCGGGGCGTCGACGGCCATGCGGTAGGCGTAGTCGGCGTCCCGTTGGGCGTCGACCACCTCGGGCGTCTGACGGTCACGCCAGACAGCCGACTCCTTGAGCAACCAGTGCGTGGATCCCCAGCCGGCAACCAACACGAGCGGCGCCCACCATCGGTAGGCAGCCAGCACCACGGCCTGGGACAGGCCCGCCACCACCTCGACCAGCCCTCCGGCGATGAAGCCCATGGATATCGACATGGGCGGGCCGGAGATGCCCAGGTCGAAGTCCCGGGCCAGGGTGAGGTCGCCGGTCAGCTCCGGTCGCTCCAGGTGGGCCATCCCCTGGGGTCCGTTGGTGGCCCGCAGCAGCCGGCCGTTGAGGAAGGCCGACAGCCGGTCGCCCAGATTCATGCCGACCGACGCCTGCAGAGGACGGCTGACCTGCATGGCCACGAAGATCACACCGATGACGGTCAGGGGGCCGCCCAGCGGCCTCCCCTGCTCGACGGCCCGGACCAGGTTCCCCATGGCCACCACGAAGACGGCAGGCAGGGCTCCGGCCAGCGCCAGGAGCGTCCACCACGCGGTGGCGAGGCCCCTGCTCGCCTGGGGAAGCACCACGAAGAACTTCCAGGGGTCTGAGTTCCGGAGGCGGTCGATCACGCCCCATCCTCGCACCCGGGTTCGCGGGTGCGACCAGCGGCCCGGTCGTTCACGAGCGCTTGTTGTCCAAGTACTGGAGGAGCTCGTGAGCTGCGAGCTCGACTTCCTTGTGCCGCCACTCCGCGGCCCGATACTGACATGCGATCAGGCCCTTCCGATGAAGGCGACGGAAGTCTCCGTAGACGAACCCGTACCTGGCCTTGGTCTCGTCGTTCGCACCCTCGGTGAGCCCGAGGTGCCATTCGGCGTAGTCGTCCCATGTGTGCTTCTCGAGGAAGGCGTTCTCGTCCTCAGCGGTCGGTTGCGCCTCGCCCCAGTCGCTTTCGAGTACGTACTGGCGGGCGTCGATGAGCCGTCGCGCTCGCGCCACTGCGCGCTCGTTGACCGAATAGGAAGCCATGCCGCCATTCTGCCGCGTGGCCGCGGGCCGGTCTCCTCTATTCCAGCTTGATCGTGACGGCGAACTGGCCTTCGTTGTTGGACTGGTCGATGTCGTTGACGCCCAGGAACAACCGACCACTCACCTCTCCCGGAGATCTAGGAGCTCCCGACCACGAAGCCCTGGCCGTCGGCGCCGAGCTTGCCGAAGTTCGACACGGGCCCCTCTTCCGCCGACCGTCCTACGTCTCCACGCGAGAGGCTGGGGCAGCGGACCTACCGTGGCCGTTCCTTGACCCCGTCCCTGCACAGCCGGACCACTTCGACGATGCGCTCGGCTCGGACCGCCGGACGGTTCTTGGTGGCGTCGACCCAACGCAGGTACGACCGCCGGTAGAACTGGGCGAGAGAGTCGAAGAAGGCGGCTGCGTCGGGCTCGGCCTCGAAGGCAGCGACCAGGTCCGGCGCCAGGTCATCGCGTTGGGGGCCTTCTGGCGCCAGGACCACCGACACCTCGTCGCCCGGCGCGATCCCGCAATCCCGGCGCCACGCCGGCCCGAGGAGAATGCCCCGCCCCTCGTGGAGCGGCTCGATGACCGCTCGGATGCCCATCCCGTTCACGGTTCCGACGACGTGGTGGTCCGGCCGCTTTCCCCAGGCTTCATCGGGATCAAAGGGAATGGGTACCAGCACCCTTCGCTTGCCGGCGGTCGCAACCACCGCCGTGAAGCTCTTCGAGCGGTCCACCGCCATCAGTCCTTCCTCTCGTCTACCGCTCATTGTCCGAGCGCCGCAGCTCACGGGCCGCGACGCCGGAGGAGGATAATTACGGCAAGGTGCGACACGACGCGGATGTCAACGTGGCGGGCTGGACGGCGATGGGCATCCTCGTGCTCGTCTATGCGTGGTGGGCCGTGACCCTACCCCCGTTTTCCGGACTGGCGACCATGGCCGTCGTCTTTCCCGGTGCCGCCGGCCTCGTGCTGGCGTCATTTGGGCGACCTCCCCGGCGACGCCCAGACAGAGTACGAGGCGTCGCCTCCTGGGGAGTACTCCTGGCGGTCGCCGCCAGCTGGCAGCTCGCCGCCTACGTGCAGCAACCCCGGGCCGATTACCCGACGCTCAGCTCATTGACGAACGCGGTGCTCGAGGGACAGCCGATGCGTGCCGCAGCATTCGCGCTCGGGACGCGACAGGGCCGCCTCTGGCGACCACCCCTCCCGACGATTAACCGGTGACGCAGAGCTGGTTGAAGGTCACGAAGGTGTTGTTGCGCCACGTGTTGTTGTCGCAAGGCGGGGACACGTTGGCGTCGTGCAGGTCGTTGACGGCGTTGCCCAGGGCGCGGTTGCTCAGGACCCTGTTGTTGCGGGAGGCGACGAAGATCCCGTGGTCGGCATTGTTCTCGATGCGGTTGTTGAAGATCAGGTTGCCGTCTGCGCCCAGTCCCGTGGTCGTGTTCTGCCGCAGGCCGATTCCGGCGACGGGCGCGGCGATGACTCCGGCATTCGTACCGTTGCCAGTCACCACGTTGCCGGAGATCACCGCGTTCGTGACCGCGGGCAGGATCCGGCCACTGCCGGGAAGAGGGTTACGGCTGGCGCGCAAGTTGATGCCGTCGCCCGAGCTACGGGTGACGGTGTTGTTGATCACGCGGTGGCCAGGGCCGTTCTCGAGGCTGATTCCGGCCGTGTTCAAACCGTTGTTGGCCAGGTCCACGACGTTGTTGACGATGGCGTTGTTGGCAGACGGCAAGTCGTCGAGCTGGTCAGCGGCCCGGCCATCGAACACCGAGATGCCGCCGAAGCTGCCGCTATGGATCACCGTGTTCCCGATCACGCGGCTGTCCCGGGTGTTCTGCAGGAGGATCCCGTTGCCCGTCGTGTTGTCGACGGACCTTACGTTGAAGACGGTGTTGCGGACGCCGTTGACCACCGCCGAGCCCGAAGATGGTGTGGCCGTTGAGGTTGAGGGTGACCCCATCGGCACCGATGACCAGACCATGGCCGCCGGGTGTGTGGCCCGGCTCGGACACCGCGTCGCCACATGGCCCGATGTCGGCACCAAGCACCGTGTCCTCGGTGATGATGGTGCCGCACTCGAGCGCGACCTCATGCTCCTCCTGCGCATCGACCGGGGCGACGGCAACGAGAGATACAGCCGTGATCGTCGCCGCGATAGACCCGATCGCTTTCATAAGTCGGTTCACAAGAGCCTCCCGTCCGCCGGCCCGCCCGGCGCTGTTCTCCGACCAGGGTAGACACTTCTCAGCGCAACCGCAGCCCAGCGGCCACCTTGCGTTCGATGCCTCCCACTGGACGCCCTGGGGTCGGGGTGCAGCCTGATGCGTCCCGGGGTCTATGCGTGAGGAGAGGAAAGAGGATCGGTCGGTGCGAGGGGGCCGGCCGATCGGCGGCCCGCTCCGAGGAGGGCGATTCCTGCGACAGTGAGCACGCCACCCACCACGAGGCGGAACGAGAAAGGTTCGTTCAGGAACACGACGCCGACGGTGACCGCTACGACGGGCACTAGGTAAGTCACCGTCGCGGCGCGGGTCGGCCCGACGTCGGCGATGAGGCGGTAGCTGATGACGTAGGCGATGCCGGTGCCGAACACGCCCAACAGCACGACGGCGAGCGCCTGACGGGCGTTGACATCGAATCCGCCCCGCACGCTCGTGGCAGCCGCCGCCGGCACGAGCAAGAGAGTGCCGGTAACGAGCTGGCCCGCAGCGGCGAGCAGCGGCGCCTGCCCCATGAGGTTCCGGCGGGCGTAGGCGAAACGACTCTCTGAGGTCGCTCCCACCAAGGCCGGCGGCGACGGCCACGCCGACGGACCCGAGAAGCAGCCCTCCAACCTGGACGGGACGGAAACGGTCACCCACGAGGATGGATGCCATGACCGCCGCGAACAGCGGCGTGGACGCATTCAGTACCGCCGTCAGCGCCGAAGAGATGTGCTGCTCGCCCCAGGCCAGCATGGTGAAGGGCAGAGCGCTCCCGAATGCTCCGACGAACAGGAAGTGGCGCCACCACGTCCACCCTCGCGGCATGGCCCACCGGCGGGCGCGGACGACGGCAAGCACGACTGCCGCTCCGAGACCGAGGCGCACGGCGCCCACGGTGGGTGGCGTCATGCCCTGCACCGCCACCTTGATGAACAGGAACGACCATCCCCAGATGAAGGCGAGCAGGAAGAGCCGTTTCACAGCCGCCAGGAGTCTAAGGAACCCTGGGTGGCGGTACTACGAAGCCCGAAGGGGAGTCCGTGGCTCGTGGCGACTCGAGCTAGAGCTGGTCGTGTTCGAGAGAGAGGATGTCGCGCCAGTGACGGACGTGGACCAGGTTGGGGCTATTGCAGAAAGTCTTGAGCATCACGTCGGCGGCACTCACGCCGTCGCCGACGTTCAATGCCTCGCGCAGGGCGGGCATGAATGTGGTGTCGTCGACGGTTGCGGCCGACGGCGCCCGGGCTCGCTGGGCCAGATCGGCGGCAGGACGGAAGGCCGTCTCCAAGTCGGTCGCCGTCCGGATGCCGAGACGCCGCAGCTTCAACCGGCAGGGATGCTCGGGGTTCCGTTTCGGCTTCTCGGGTGGGGGGTCCAGGAGCAGGTAGAGCTGGGCCTGATCGATCCAGTCGATCAGCCGCCCTACTGGAACCCGGGTGTGCAGCAGGACATCGACCAGATTGGTTGTCACCAGGTTCTGCATGTCCTCGACGCCCTCCTCCAGCAGCCGAGCCTCGTACCAGACGCTGAGACCGTCGAGATCGCTCAGCGGGTAGGGATCACGCAGCGTCGGGACCCAGTGGCGCAAGGCGATGCTGACCCACCGCTGAAGCAGCTGCATGCCGATGAGAGGAAAGAACCCGATCATGAAGGCGAGAGCGGTTTGCACCTGAGGGGAGGGCGTGGGCTTCGAGGGCATCGCCTTGTGGAGCACCAGGATGAGGATCAGCACCGTGATCACGCGCACGGCCGCAGCCAGATAGGCGCTGGGCTTCAGGTCGCTCTGGAAGAACCGTCGGAGCAGCATCTGGAGGATGAACGAGTACGCCCCCATGAACCCCACGCGAAGCAGGTCCCCGGGCGGCCGAAGGGCGGCGGAGGTGAGAATGGCGTCCTCCCAAAGCACGGCTGTCCACCCGGCAGCAAAAATGCCCGTGGCCAGAAAGACGGGCAGCAACGTCCTGTCACAGAACGCCCGCTGGTCACCGCCGGAATAGTGAGCGGCCGCCTTGCCGTAGTAGGTCTCGAACTTCTGGCGGTAGATGTTGTCGGCCGCCGATCGGACAGCACCACCTCCCCGCGCCCAGAGCTCGAAGTAGTCGGAGCTGGCCGGCGGCTGCGGGAGGTTCTGGTGGGCGTCCATGCCCAGTCGGTGGAGATTCAGCACATACTCCAGCCAGAGTGCGCCAGCTCGGAAGGCGATGAATCGAAGAAAGAGCCATCCGGGCAGAGAGGCCAAGACGACCACCACGAAGCCCTTGAAGTAAGTCCTGGCCACATCCGGCCCGAAGAGCGTGGGTACCAGACCGATGCTGGTGAGGAGGAGTAGGAGCACCCCGGCTTCTATCCGGCGGATCGTCCCTGCCAGACGAGAGGCGCGACGGCGGCCTGCCGGGGGTTCCGGAGCGGGTTGCGCGGTTCCGTTTATCCGACCACGGGCTTCGAGAACGGTGGCGAGGGCGTCCAGCTTCGACGGTTCGGACAAGAGGACCTTGGCCAGATCGGCTTCGACACCGGTCCAGTTGCCCGACCCATTGGCGTTGCACGCCGCCTCTGCCTTGCTCGCGAGGGATGGCGAGGAGGCGAGGACCTTCTTCACCTGGTAACAGAGCAGATCGTCGAGCTCGCTGGTGCCGAGGGGACACGAGGGACCCGGAGGAGCACCGAGGATTCGGGGAAGAACTGACACAACCATCCGGGCCGTTTCCCCAGCCCGAAGACCACGTCCGTCGCTCATGGTCAGCTCCTCGCCGTCGACATCGATTCGACAGGCGACGAGCAGTCGCTCAAGTCCACAACGGCCGCCGCACCCGTCCAGTGCATCTTCCGCCCCGGCGCGCCTTCCGTCAAGATCTCGTCAGCGATCAGTCCGAATCTGGGCTAGGGCGACGACGATGTGGTCTTCGATGACGGCCTTCTCGATGCCCAGGATGGCGAGAATGCCGTCATCAGGCTCGGTTTCGAGGATGGCGAGTAGGACATGTTCGGTGCCGATGTAGTTGTGGCCGAGCCGGAGAGCTTCCCGGAACGTGACCTCGAGCGCCTTGCGAGCATCGGGGCCGTAGGGGACGAGATCGGGGGCGCCGGCCACCGGAGGTGGCAGGGTGGCGACGGCCGCGTCTCGAACGGATTCGAGCGTGGTCCGGTGCTGGTGATCGCCTTGGCCGCCAAGGCGTCTGGTTCGCTGAGGAGGCCCAGGATCAGATGGGCGGGTCGGATTTCGTCGTGCCCGGCTTGTTGCGCTTCATTGTGGGCAGCCATGACGACGTTCCTGGCTCGCAGGGTGAACCGGCTGAAGCCCTCATCCGCATCCCCGTCGGAGGCATCGCCGGGGTCCTTGGGCAGGAAGCGCTTGCGGGCCGCCTGCTTGGTGACGCCCATGGCCCGACCGATCTCGGTCCAGGACGCCCCGGAGCGGCGGGGGGCGGGGCCGACGGCAGCCAGCACCCCGGCTAGCGAGGCCAGGACCACGATCACCGTCAGCTGCACCGGCGGCACCACCAGAGGAATCGGCCTGTCACCCTTGATGGCGTCGACGATCCCCCACGAGGCGGCGACGGCCAGAACGAAGCCGAGGAACGTCCCCATCAGGGCGATCATCACCGACTCCCACCGGATGGCGCTGCGAACTTGGGGCCGGGTCATACCGACGGCCCGGAGCAGGCCCAGCTCCCGCCGGCGCTCGTGCACCGACAGGGCGAGGGTGTTGGCGATGCCGATGAGGGCAATCACGATGGCCAGCCCGAGCAGCCCGTAGATCAGGTTGAGGATGATGTCGATCTGGCTGGCGACGCTCTCCTCGAACGCAGCCTGGTCCTGCAGCTCGCCGTTCGGCCACCCGGCCAGAACGGTGTCGAGGGCGGCCTGGGCCTGGGTCGGAGTGACCCCGTCGGCCACGTTCACGAAGACCTGGCGGTCGAACTGGTCGGTGACGTTGGCCTCGTAGGTGTCGAGGCCGACCACGTAGACCACCCCGTCGAACCCCGGCGGCGGTCGATCGATGAGGGCCCTGACGGTCAGCTCCACGGGACCGGTCCGGGCAAAGGTGACGGTGAGCGTGTCCCCCACTGCCAGCCCGTCGGCCTCGGCCTTGCGGTCCTCGACGGCAACCGACAATCCGGTGACGTCGGCCAATCGGCCCGCCGTCACCCCGAGGTCGGCGACCTGGCCGATGGTTCGGGTGTCGACGGCCGCCACCTCCGACGACGCGCCACCCACCTCGATCGGGCTCGACCGCACGGGCGACACCGTCGCCACCTCCGGCAGGGCCGACAGGTCGGACTCGATTTCCGGGCTCAGGCCTCCGTTACCGAACGACCCGGAAGCGACGACGTAGTCGGCCTGGAGCGACTCGGACAGAGTGTCCGAGATCGACGCCTTGAACGAAGAGGCAAGGATGGTGATGAGGCCGACCAGAGCCACGCCGATCATGAGGGCCGACGCCGTGGCCGACGTGCGCTTGGGGTTGCGCTTGGCGTTCTCCCGGGCCAGGCGTCCCGTAGTGCCGGACATGGCCTGGACGGGCGCCCCCAGCACGTGCATGACAGGCACGGCGAGCACCGGCCCGAGCACGAACACCCCGATGATGGTCGCCACCGTGCCGAATCCGATCAGGGCCAGGGCCGAGCCGAAGATCCCGGCCGCGAACGACGCGACGCCGAGGGCGAGAACGGCCAGGCCAGCCACGGTGCGGGCTACCGACGACCCGGACACATCGATGGCGACGTCGCGGAGGGCGGCGATCGGCTTCACCCGGCTGGACCGGACTGCCGGCCACAGGGCCGAGGCGACGGTGATGGCGCTGCCGACCGCGAAGGCGGTGATCACGGTTGACGGGGCGATCACGATGGCGCCGCTCGGGACTTCGAGGCCGACCGCACTGAGCAGAGCCCGCAGGCCGAACGACATCAGCACGCCGACTCCCAAGCCCGCGGCGGAGGCGACCACGCCGACCGCAACCGATTCGAGCACAACCGAGCGCACGACCTGGGCCCGGCTGGCGCCGATGGCCCGCAGCATGGCCATGTCCCGCGCCCGCTGGGCGACGACGATGGAGAAGGTGTTGTAGATGATGAACATTCCGACGAACAGGGCGATGTAGGCGAAGGCCAGGAGGAAGGTGCTGAAGAAGCCCAGCCCCTCCTTGAGGTCGGCCTTGCTG
>JAIVIH010000358.1 GCA_020200615.1 Actinomycetota bacterium
ACGATCTGCTGGCTCGTCGAGCCCGGCGTGCCCTGCTGGGAGGCACCGGAGGTCTGGACGATGGTGTGTCCGCCGGTCGACGGCGCCACCGTGGTGGCCGTCGTCGCGGGGGCCACAGTGGTGACGGTGGCAGGCGCGGTCGTGACCGGCGGAGCAGCCGGGGCGACCGTGGTGGGCGTAGCGGCGGGCGCCACGGTGGTGACAGGTGCGCTGTCGGCGGCCGGCGCGGCGGCGGTGTCGCCCGTGCTGGCCTGGGCGTTTGCCGGGCGGGCGGAGAGCAGGAGCACGAAGCCCAGGGCGAGGACGGCGAGCGCGCCGAAGCGTGCGCCCTGTCCTTCCCCTCTGGTCCTCAGGCTCGTCGCCATGCTTGGTGCTGCTCCGCTCTTCGGAAAAACCGGTACGTCAAGGGTGCGGCCGCGCGCCGCGTCCCGAGAAGCGATCGTGGTTTAGCACGGCCCCCCCGGCCCGACAAGTACTCATGTCCACTTGCGCGGGAAACCCGTTCGTCCCGCAGCCACACCGAACTATACGCCTGACCTGCGCTTTTGCCCGATCAGGTACCCGTGTTGGAAACACGTTGGAGACGGAGCCCGCTGTTGTTCGACCCTCCGGCATCCCTGTTGGCGCACGTCAGGAACGGTTGAGACTTCTTCCCGACCGGCCCACGAGCCCGGAAAAAAAGGTCGGACACGGCCGAATCACCGAGGTGTTGGGGTGGGCCCGGCAGGGATCGAACCTGCGACCGACGGATTATGAGTCCGCTGCTCTGACCACTGAGCTACGGGCCCCGGGGTTGCGGGTCTCATACTCGCACGCCACCAACGCCGTTCCAACACGGTTCGCGCTGCTATGTTCGGCTTGAATTCCGGGGTAGCTCAATTGGCGGAGCAGCGGACTGTTAATCCGACGGTTGTGGGTTCGAGTCCCACCCCCGGAGCCACCTTCGTTTCCTGCGGACATCTCGCGGGTAGCAGTTAGGGCATGAGGTTCCGACTCGGTTTCGTCACCGGTTTCGCGGGTGGCTATTACCTGGGCACCAAGGCCGGCCGTCAGCGCTACGAACAGATCAGCCAGACCCTGCAGAGGGTCCGTGCTTCTGAAGCGTTCGAGACGGCCGCGACCAAGGCCAAGGCTGCAGTCGACGAAGGTGTCGACAAGGCCAAGGACCTGATCGACCGGCGCTCCGACGGCGCAACGGACGACGGCTCGCCCAACGGCACGGCCACCATCCCCACCGCGGCGACCACTCCAACAACTGATCCAACCGGGCTGGCCCCGCCCTACTCCTCGTCCAAGTAGTCGCGCAGCTTCTGGCTGCGCATGGGATGGCGGAGCTTGGCCAGCGTCTTGGCCTCGATCTGGCGGATCCGCTCGCGGGTCACGCCGAATTCCCGGCCGACCTCCTCGAGGGTCCGCACCTGACCGTCCTCCAGCCCGAAGCGGAGGCGGACGATCTTGCGCTCCCTATCGGTCAGTTGCTCCAACGCCTCCAGCACCGCTTCCGTGAGCATGGCCCGTGCCGCCGCCTCGGCCGGGGCCACCGCCTGCTGGTCCTCGATGAAGTCGCCCAGCTGGCTGTCGTCCTCCTGGCCCACGGGCATCTCCAACGACACCGGCTCTTGCGCTATCCGCTGGATGTCGCGCACGCGGGCGGGGGCCATGTTGACCTTGGCCGCCAGCTCCTCCACCGTCGGCTCGCGGCCGAACTCCTGCAGTAGCTGGCGTTGGACCCGGAGCACGGAGTTGATGGTCTCGACCATGTGTACGGGGATGCGGATGGTGCGGGCCTGATCGGCGATGGCCCGGGTGATGGCTTGGCGGATCCACCACGTGGCGTAGGTCGAGAACTTGAAGCCCTTGGTGTAGTCGAACTTCTCGACGGCCCGGATGAGGCCCAGGTTGCCCTCCTGGATGAGGTCGAGGAACAGCATGCCCCTCCCCAGATAGCGCTTGGCGATGGAGACGACGAGCCGGAGGTTGGCCTCGATCAGCTCCCGCTTGGCCGCCTCGCCGTCGGCCACCAGCCGGCGCAGAGGGAGCAGATCGGACTCGGGGACGGGAGCGCTGAGACCGTCGAACAGCTCCAGAGCGGCCAGCCGGTTGTACGCCTCCTGCCCCACTTCGATGCGCTGGGCGAGCCGCACCTCCTCGCTACCATCCAACAGGTCGACCTTGCCGATCTCCTTCAGGTAGGTGCGAACCGGGTCGGCCGACCCCGCCCCCGCTCGGGCCGCGTCCCGCGGTTGGAGGGGGACGTGGGCCGGGGACGGCCGGGCCGCCACGGGTGTCTCCCGGGCGGTCTCGGGTGGCGCCGGCGCCGGTGGCGGCGCGACCTCCAGCGGATCGGGAACGGGCTCTCCGGGCGGCTCCTCCGTGAGCGCTTCGGGGGCGACCACTTCGGGCAGCACGTGGATCAGCTCGGCCGGATCCACCGCCTCCACCGTCTCGTCCAGTTCGATGCCGGAAGCGGCCATGCGCCCCCGCACGGTGTCGATCACCTCGGGCGTCAGTTCGACGTCCCGGAGCACGGACACCACGTCGTCCAGGGACAGGACCTGCTGACGGCGACCGCTCTCCAACAGCTCGCTGAAGACCTCAGCCGGTACTCCGACCGGTACGGTCAGCTCCGTATCGGCAACGTCCCGATCGGGGCCGGGGACGTCCGGGTCCGGGTTCGGCAGCTGGGTCTCCTCACTCATGTCTGGCCCGAGCGGCCCTCTAAGCGGAGTGAAGGGTCTGCGAGCCGCTCGGCCAGCCAGCGTACCAACCGCTCCGTCGCATCTCTGGCTGTGGTGGGGTCCCGGGTGTCGCTGACGACAGCCTTGAGCCACGGGACCATGGGCTCGACGCTGGCGTCCCCCGAGGCCAGCACCCGCCGGGCAGCCCGCTCGGCCAGCCGGGCCAGCGGGTCGATGGGGTCGAGGGCCGTCTCCTCCTCCACCGCCAGCCGTTGGAGCAGCCCGGCAACGTCCTCGTCCGACGTCTCGATGGCCTCGTGCAGGGTGGCCGAGGAGGCCAGGGCCCGGTAGGCCTCCCGCCCCATCCCCGCCTCGAACAGCACCTCGTGAAGACAGTCGGCCACCTCCTCGGGCCGGTGCACGGCCACCAGCAGCGCCTCCATCTCCGGCGGGGGCGGCAGGCGGAGCACCGGCTGCCGACGTTCGGGCTGCGAGCCGTCGGGCGGCCCGTCGTCACCCCGTCTGCCGCCTGGGCCCGAGCGGCCCTCTGAGCGGAGTTCCGCGCCGGGGCCCTCCCTCCCCCGCCGGGCCAGCCGCTCACGCAAGCGGTCGGGGTCGATGCCCGTGCGGTCGGCCACCTGCATCACGTACTGGTCCCGCACCAGCTCGCTGGGATGCTCGGCCACCACGCCCAAGGCGGTCTCGGCCGCCCGGGCCCGGCCCTCGT
>JAIVIH010000111.1 GCA_020200615.1 Actinomycetota bacterium
CCCAGTGCCGCGGGTTGCGCGACCAGGGCGGCGTCGCCTGGGCCGGGCGCCCGGAGCCGCTACGGATCGAGTCCGCCCGAGAGGTCGGCAACTGGGGCCTGAACCTGCACTGGAACGACGGCCACACCACGGGGATCTACACCTACGAGACGCTCCGCTCCTGGTGCCCGTGCGACGAGTGCGAGCCCGCCTGAGCGACTATCTGCGATCGCGTCAGATCACGGTCAAGGACGTGGGCGTCGTCAGCTGCGAAGGGTCGGTCTGGCGGACGAAGCAGAGGTAGCGCGCTCCCGAGGTCGAGTTGGTGGGAATGATCCGGGCCGTGGGGGGGATGTTGCCGGCGCCGTCGGCCGTGACGTTCCCGCCCAGGCGCAGCCCGTTGGCGCAGGTGGCGAAGCTTCCGCTCATCCTCAGGCCGTAGGCGGCGTTGGGGACGGCCCCGCCGGCGCTGACTGTGATCGTGTCTCCCGGCTCGGCCGAGGTGGTCGAGGACGCGGTGCAGCCCACCCCGGCCGCCGCCGTGGGGCAGTTGGCGATCTGGGTGATGTACAGCGCCGCCGCCCGGTTCTTGGCGATCTCCTCGTCGATGAGCGAGGCGGGCGGGTAGAAGCCATAACCCGATCCGCTCAGCTCGAAGGTGAAGGCGTAGATGTGGCGCGCTCCGTACATCCAGTCGACGTAATCGCCGTCGGTGATGTACAGGTCGGACGCCTGCTGGGGCGTGTAGCCCGTCGTCGTGGCCATCTGCCCGGCCATGGCCACGAAGGCGTTGTGATCGACCGGGTTCATGTCCGCCGGCAAGTCGGTGAACGTGTAACCGTACGGGTAGAGGATGAGGTCGCCGTAGGAGTGGTAGCTGATCGACGTCCGGATGTTCCGCTTGGACTCGACGAACTGGCGGATGGCGTTGGTCTCGGGAGACGAGAACGGGCCCGCCCCGCGGAATGTCTCCGACGCGGGATTGCCGCTGGACCCGCCGCAGCACCCCCACCGGTAGCCGTAGTTCCGGTTCAGGTCCGTGCCCCTCTCGCTCGTGCCCGCGTTGGGCTGCCGGTTCTTGCGCCAGAAGACATAGCTGCCGCTGGCGATGTCGAACTCCCCGCCGTCGGGGTTGAGCATGGGGATGAGGTAGATCTGGCGGGTGTCCACCAGGTTGCGCACGGTGGGGTCGGTGGACTCGGCGAAGAGCCGCAGCAGCGACAGCGCCACCTCCACGGTCAGGTGCTCACGAGCGTGGTGGAGGGCCACGAAGAGCACGCCCGGCTCGCTGCCGGTGTCGACGGGATCGTTCGAGATGCGAACCCCCACCAGGTTCCGGCCCTCGTAGGAGGACCCGATGGAGAACTTGCGAACCGTGGTCGGATGGGCCGCGACCATGGCGTCGACCTCGGCGAGCGTCTCGGCGTAGTCGTGGTAGGCCTCGTCCCCGGGGGGGAACAAGGTCTCGCCCGCGCCCGGCGGCGGAACCGGCGCCTTGTACGGCTCGACGGAGTACCCGAGAGTGGCGATGGCGTCGCGCTCGCCGGGTAACGCCCGCACGACGACCGCCGCCGCCCTGACTTCGTCGATGGCGGCGCCCGTTCCCGCGATCGCGCTCCGCTGCTCCCTGGTCTCGACGCCGCTCACCAGGTAGGTGCTCGGCGGGGCCTCCTGGGCCTCTTGAGCGGCGGGGGCGGGGGAGGGAGCGGCAACCCCGGACAGCAGGGCGACGATCAAGGCCCCTGCGGCAACGACGGCAAGGCGCGGGCCCGCCATCCCGCTCGGGCCCATGGCCACCCGCCCGAGCCTGGTTCTCATGCCGCCTCCTCCGCCCCAGCGTGTTTCCTCGAATGTAGCGGTAGCGTCGAAGTTGTGAACATCCAGGTGCGCCACAGTCCGTCATTCGCCGTCGCCCGCATCACCCTCGAGCCGAACGAGCAGTTCCGAGCGGAGTCGGGCGCCATGATGGCCACGTCCTCCGGCGTCTCGGTCCAGAGCAGCACCCAGGGTGGGGTGATGAAGGGGCTCAAGCGGTCAGTGCTGGGCGGAGAGAGTCTGTTCATCACTACGTTCACCGCTCCCGCATCCGGCGGGTGGGTCGACGTGGCGCACCACCTCGCCGGCGACGTCATCCCTGCCGGTGTCACCCCGGACCAGCCGTTGTCCATCACCAAGGGGTGCTGGCTGGCGTCGGCCTCGACCGTCGAGCTCGACACCAGGTGGGGAGGCTTCAAGAACCTCTTCGGCGGCGAGGGCGGCTTCCTCGTGCACGCCACCGGCGAAGGTCCGCTAGTGCTCGCGTGCTACGGCGCCCTCGACACCATCACCCTGGCGGAAGGTGAGACGGTTACCATCGACACCGGCCACGTGGTGGCCTTCGGCCCCAGCGTGACCAGCCAGATCCGCAAGGTGGCGGGTGGCGTCATCCAGACCCTGAAGTCGGGCGAGGGCTTCGTGTTCGACTTCACCGGTCCGGGTTGGGTCATGACCCAGACCCGGAATCCCGCCGCCCTGGAAGCGTGGATCCGCCAGATCATGCCGGGGGAGACGGGCGGCGCCGGTGGGGGGATGCTGGGCGGACTGCTCGGTCGCTGACCGCTTCTGGGGCCTAGCGGTTCAGGAAGCTGTTCACCGAAGGCGGCGGGCACCCGTTCTGCGCGGCGCGGTCCACCAGGGCCTGGGCCCGGGCTCGGAACTCGGCCTCGTCGGCGCCGGCAAACGTCCTGACCGCGTCGCGGTAGTCGTTCTGCAGCCGTAGGACCTCGGTGGGGATACCGAAGCACGGGTTCTGGAGGTAGCTGGTCGTGGTGGGGGCCTCCTCCACGATCGACGTCGGTACCGTCGTCGTGGTCTCCGGTTCTTCGTCCCCACTTCCACACGCCACGGCAACCAGGAGCCACACGACCGACACGAGCCCAAACCCGATCCTTCTCATGGCCGTCATGCCCCCTTTGACGACGGCGAGCCCGCCTCAGGTTCCCTCGCGGTGGACCTTGTTCGGGGAGAAGGCGGGGACACACACGGCGATGTACTCCGCTCCCTCCGGGTCAGGGGTGGAGTACTGCACCCGCTCCCCGGCGGGGACGATCACCGCTTGGCCGGCGTTGACGTCCAGCTCGCCGTCGGCGGACACCACCCGCAGGCGCCCGGCCAGGACGAGGGTGTATTCGTCGAAGTCTGGGGTCTGCGCCGGCTCCATCCAGCCGCCGGGGCTGCGCATGTGGGCGATGCTCACCCTGTCGGTACCGCTGTTGACCCGGCCGACGTACTCGTCGATCGACTTGGGTTTGTTGCCGGCGGCCACGACCCGGGTGGGAGTGGGAATGAGCGTTGCCACGCAGACGGCATCGTACCGGGCGGTGCGCGGGAGGTCCCATGCCGCCGCAAGTTGTGTGCAAGCAAGGCGAAACGCTTCGGTCAGGGGC
>JAIVIH010000359.1 GCA_020200615.1 Actinomycetota bacterium
GGCGGACGCCGCTCTATCCCCCAGGCCGTCGTCTTCGGCCTGGCCACCCTGCGGTTGCTGTTCGAGCCGTTCGACCTCGTCGACGTCGACCACATGCCGTTCTTCCCCCTCTTCACCGCCCGCCTGGTCTGCGCGCTGCGCGGAAGGCGCCTCGTCGGCACCTGGCACGAGGTGTGGGGGCCTGCGTACTGGAAGACCTACCTCGGGCCGGTCGGCACGATCGGTTGGCTGATGGAGTGGTTGTCCTTCCGGACCCCCCACCACATCATCGCCAATTCCCCCCACACCAGCAGGCGCCTGGCCGGATACGTAAGGGGGACGGCCGTGCATGCCATCTCCCTCGGGGTCGACTTCGACCACATCCTCACGATCGACCCCGGGCCCGAACCGTCGGACGTGGTCTTCGCCGGCCGGCTGCTGCCCAACAAGAACGTGGACCTGCTCCTCCGTGCCGTGGCCCTGCTGGCCGGGCAAGGCCGCTATGTCCGTGCCACCGTCGTGGGCGAGGGCCCCGAACGAGGGGCGCTCGAACGGCTGGCCCGCGAGCTTGGCATCGCCCGGCTCGTCACATTCCGAGACTTCTTTCCCGATCACGACGACCTCATTGCCCACATCAAGGCGTCGGCGGTCTTCGTGCTTCCCAGCCAACGCGAGGGCTTCGGACTCGTCGTCCTGGAGGCCAACGTCTGCGGCGTGCCGGTGGTGACTGTCGACCACCCGGACAACGCAGCCCGTGAGCTGATCGTCGAGGGTTGCAACGGTTTCGTGGCTGCGCTCAACGAGGCCTCCTTGGCCGACGCCATCGTGTTGGCCCTCGCCAGCGGCGCCGACATGGACACCGAAGCCTTCGCCCGGGAGACCTTCGCCCGATACTCCTGGGACGCCGTCGCCGCTCGCGTCCTCGAGGTGCTCGAGCCCCTCGTGGCAGGAGCTCTCGTCGGCGGGCGCAGGGAGGCGACCAGCCCGGCGCAGGTGACGACGAGGGGCGGGCCGAGGACCACACTCAGGCCCCTCCCTGCCCTGCATCGACCTCGTCCGCTTGACCCGACCGCACAACGCGGCGCCGCTGTCGCCGAGGCCCCCCGGTGACGCCGGTCATCGCAGAGCCGGTGCTCGACGCCCTCGGGGCGCCCAGGGCGGCGACCGGGCTGCGGCGCTCCAGCCTCTTCGCCCTCCTTGGGATGGTGATGCTGGTCGGCACCGCCTCCGTCGTCGCAGGAATCTTCGTCCCCTTCATCAGCCCGGCCCTGGGCCTTGCCTGCGCCCTCGGCGTTCCCACGGTCCTCCTGTTCGGTGCGCTCGGGGGCCTCGGCCCGGCCGAGCGGCTCGGCGTCAGCGTGACGCTCTCCGTCCTTGCCCTCATCGCGACCGGACTGGTGGCCAACACGGTGCTGCCCCACCTCGGTGCCCGCGGACCTCTCGGCGAGGTGGACGTCCTGCTGACGACGAGTGTCCTGTGCGCGGCCATGGGGGTCGTCACCTGGCACCGCCATCCCCGCCGCTACCGCTCGTGCCGGATTCGACTGGAGGCCCTGGACTGGCGGTTGGGAGTGCTCTCCGCCGCCCTGGTGCCCATGGCCGCCGTTGGTGCCGTTCGCCTGAACAACGGCCTCGGAGGTGGCGTCACCCTGTTGATGCTGGGCCTGGCCGTCCTGGACATGGCGTTGCTGGTGGGCCTGTGCCGGCGATTGCGGCCGGGGGTCATCCCCTGGTCCATCTACTGCATATCCCTGGCCTTGCTCCTCATGACCTCGCTGCGCGGCTGGTACACCACGGGCCACGACATTCACCCCGAGACCCGTGTCTTCCTCCTCACCCTGAGCAATTCGTCATGGAACATGTCACGCCTCCAGGACGCCTACAACGCCTGTATGAGCATCACGGTGCTGCCCACCATGCTGTGGCAGTGGATGCGGATGGATCCGGCGTACATCTACAAAGTTGTCTTTCAGCTGCTGTTCGCCCTCTGCCCGGTGCTCGTCTATCGGCTTTCCATGCGGTTCACCGACCGTCGGATCTCCTTGCTGGCGACGATCTACTTCGTGTCCTTCGTCACCTTCTTCCAGGACATGCCCATGCTCAACCGACAGGAGATCGCCTTCCTGTTCCTCGTCAGCGGCCTCGTGGTGTTGTTTTCGCCCACCTTGGCTCTGCGGACCCGCCGGGTGACGTTCTGCGTGATGGTGGTCGGCATGGTCTTGGCCCATTACTCGACCACCTACCTGGCCATCGGGCTGCTGGGCATCGCCTGGTCGGCACGGATGGCGCTCACGCCCCTCCAGCGGGTGCTCGCCCGGAGACGACCGAACATCGGCGAGCGTTTCCCCGTCCTGGCACCCGGACAGCAGCACGCCATCGGGCTCGGCGTCGTCGCCTTCGCCGTGGCGGCGTCGTTCCTCTGGAGCGGACCGATCACCCACACCGGGTCTGGCCTCGCCCGCACCGCCACCGCTGCGCTCAACGGCCTCAGTGGGGAATCGGACGTATCCAGATCGCTGGACACCAACTACAGCATCGTCTCCTCCTCCAGGCAGAGCCCCGAGCAGCTCCTCGCCACCTACGACCGGGTGAGCCTGGCCCGCACCGAGGCCGCACGGGCAGCCGGCACCTACTACAGCCGCGATACCCTGGATCGGTATCCGTCGCCAGCGGTCAGGCCGGCACAGCTGCCACTCACCACGGCGGGGCGCTTCCTGTCCCGCGTGGGGGTCAACGTGGCGTCGCTCAACTACACCCTGCGCCAGGGGTCGGCGCGACTGCTCCAAGTCCTCATCATCATCGGGCTCTTGGCCGTGGTCGTCAGTCGCCGTCGACTTGTGACCGCCCCGGCCGAGTTCGTGTGCCTGGCCGGGTCGGCGTTGGTCATCATCGTCCTTCAGATCCTGGTCCCGGTGCTCTCGGTCGACTACGGACTCCTGCGGTCCTTCCAACAGGCCCTGATGGTGCTGAGCGTCTTCCTGGTGGCCGGGAGCATGGCCCTGTTCCCTCGACGCCTGGGTAGATGGCGGGTGGGCGGCGCGACGGCTATCGCCCTGGCGTTCTTCGTGTCGTCAACAGGCATGATCACCCAGTCGATCGGCGGGTACGGGCCTCAGCTGCACCTAAACAACGCCGGCAAGTACTACGACATCTACTACCTCCACGCCCAGGAGGTGGCCGGGTTCTACTGGTTGGAGTCGACCGCCCGTCCGGCCGCCGGCGCCGTGCAAACGGAGATCCAGATGGACCGGTACACGTTCAACCGCTCCACCAGCGTCACTCCGCTCAACGCCAGTGACGAGCTGTACCCGGCGCTTCTCCGGAGGAACGCCTATGTCTTTCTCGGCTCCACCAACATCAGGGCCAGCGAATCCACCATCTCCTTCGGCGGGAGCCAGCTGACCTACCACCTCCCGCTC
>JAIVIH010000360.1 GCA_020200615.1 Actinomycetota bacterium
CTGCCGCTCCGCCAACCCCAGGCTCATCGGCCCCTCCTGGTCGAGAACTACAGTCTTGTAATTCTCGCCCATCAGCCGCTGAGTCGCGAGCATTCACGCTCGCGAAAGACACCAGTCACCTAGCTCCCCGCTCAGAGGGCCGCTCGGGCCCTAGCTCCCCGCTCAGAGGGCCGCTCGGGCCCTAGCCCCAGGGCATCCCGCTGGCGGCGGCGCCGGCTTCGGCACCGACCAGCTTCACCACGAGCTTCACCTCGGGCTTGATCTGCATGCTCAGGATCTTGAACGGCTTGACGCCGAAGTCCCGGATGTCGAAGGTGTGCTCGGCCTCGACCCGCAGCGTCCCCCCGTCGAGAGAAGCGCGGCACTCCTCCACAAACTCCTGGGTGACGCCGTGGAAGGTGAAGGCGCCGGTCAGCTTGTAGCTCTCGGGGCCGCCGTCCACGCCGCGCACCTCGTACCGCACGGTGGGGTACTTCTTGGCGTCTATCTGCTTGCTGAGGGCCATGTCCTCCAGCTTCTTGCCCGTCTTGAGCTGGTTGACGTCGGCCTCGATCCAAGCGGTGGCTCCGGAGCCGGGGACGAGCTTGCCGTCCGCCACTTCGCACTCGGCTTCGCCCCGCAGACCCCGGATCTCTCCGTGGATCGGATGCACGCTCGAGTCGGCATCGAGCTCGACCGCGCTGTCAGACGTCCAGGTGAACTTGGCCACTACGTAGGTACCCCCTTGAGCGGCGCGGCGCGCCACCATCGCGAATAGGAAAAGCGACAGCCGCTCAGAGCGCCTGCGCCGGACCTGAGACTGTCAGGCGCCGAGGATCGGCGGCAAACCTCCGCCGCCACCGCGGGACCATCCGGCACGGAAGGATCCCGCCGGGCTGATCCGGCCGTAGTGGCGACGCAGTTGGTAGTACACCAGCGTGTCGCCGGAGTAGAGGGGATGGTCGGGAAGCTCAGCATCGGAGTCCTGCAGGGGTTGCCCCAGCTTGCTCTCGATCGTCTTCCACGCCTCCTCGGGCGATGACGCCTCGGGCACCGCCGCCTGCAGCAGGTCCATAGAGGGCGCCATGGCCTGGTTGAACTCCGCCGCCGCCTCCCGCTGCAACTCCTCCCTGCTCGGGGGGGCCGCCGTCACCATCGAGACGAGGGCCGAAGCGCGGACCGTCTGCCCGCCGCTCTCGTTCCGCTTCCGCGCCGCGCGCTCCTCCTGCTGCTGCTTCCTCTCCGCCTTGGCCGCCCGGCGACCCCTGCGCTTGGGCTGATCCTGCTCGGCGGTCATGACCGGGCCGGTAGTGGGCTGAGGCCCCTGCTCGTTCTCCATGACGCGCTCCTCCTCGTCACTCATCGCATGGCCGGCTGGGCCACCGTGGACCTCTCGGCCCCGGTGGGCCCGCTACTAGGGGCCGCCATCTCTTCCTCGTCGTCCACGTCCTGCAGCTGCAGGGTCATGCGGGCGATCCTCGGGTCCTCGATCATGTCCTCGGGCTCACCGCCCCACGCCAGGAGCTGCTTGGCCGCCTGGTCGATGGCCAGCACGTCGTTCATGATGATCCCGACGTACTTGGGCACAACCGACACCTGGTGACATATGGACTTGACGCCGATGATGACCGTGCCCAGCGTGAAGTACACCCGGTACAGTATCCACGACACGGTGATCAGGTAGAGGGCGAGTACGGCCACGATCAGGCCCACCCCCACCAGGGTGACGATTGACGCAAGTGACACCTTGCTGCCCCTTTCTGCGGTTCTTCAGAGACGAATCAGGCGAACTTCGTACGTGGTCAGCGTTCCTCGACCGGCAGGAGCCGGGCGAGGGCCAGTCCGTACCGGGTCACGTTCAGCCGGCAGGTGCCGGTGAGCTCGCACGTGCGGATCAGGTTGGGAACGCAGTCGAGGGTGGCGGTCAGGCCCACCCCGTGCTCGAGAACGTCCTGGACGTAGTGGTCGATCTCCTTGATCGGGCGCAGAACCTTGTTGAGAAAAAGGATCACGAGCGGAGCCACGAGGCCGATCAAGATCAGGTTTCCAATCCACCAGAACACGAGGCGACTCCCCCAAAAGATCCGACAGTGACGTGCGGCCGGGATTGTATGGCACTCCCCGACGGGGGCGATAGTGTCCTAAACCTCTAGTGACTGAGGGGGGTGATCAGCGCCTCTAGTCCGAACACCGGTGAGTGTCTTTGACTGATACCTGCCCGCGACCGATACGTGTAATGCGCCGTCGGCCCTGCTCCTGGGTCAGCGGGCCAGGATGAGGCGGTCGCACACCGAGCAGTAGAAGTCGGTGTAATCCAGCCGTACCCCCCATTCGGGCGGAAGCCATTGAATGCTCTTGCAGCCGCGGCAGTAGAGCTTGCCGGTGTGAACCGCCTCGCCGATTCCGGCGAGGATGGCCGGCCCATTTCGGGCCTTCGGCCGGGGCCGCGCCTGCCCGTTCGTCATGGCCCGCTCGCGTGCCTCACGCATCTCCCGGGCCCGTCCTTCGGCCTTGGCCCGCTCGCGGTTCTGCTGCTGCCACGTCGGCTGGGACCGGGCCCGCTCCATCCGTTCGGCGTGGGCCCGCTCGTCGTGGGCCAGCTTGAACGACACGTCGTCCTTGGCCCCCTTCTTGATCAGGTCGTAGGCCTTGTTGAGCTGGGCCATCCGCTGCTGGGCCACCTCCTGGACCTGCTCGGGCGCGTCCTGAAAGCGGTCGGGGTGGAAGATGTAGGCCAGCGCCCGGTACGCGGTCGTGATCTCGGGCTTGGAGGCCCGGGGCGAGACACCGAGCAC
The DNA here is from genome assembly GCA_020200615.1 of Actinomycetota bacterium. Next base: position 2,775 of record JAIVIH010000360.1, read on the forward strand.
CTCCCACGGTTTCATCGGGCCGACATCCCTCTATCCCTGGTCAACGCCGCTCGATGCCGGCGTACCCCTTCCACACGGGCATTATCGTCCTCTGGAGACCTCACCCCGCTACAGCGGGGTCAAGAATAGGTGTCCGGAGACAGCCACGGCGCGCGCCAGGCTCTGGACGACGGCGCCGTCCGCTCGTGTCGCTCTGGATTAGCGGCCCGACGCCGACGGGGGCCAGTCGCAGGTGCAGTACTCCGTGAACTGGTTGCACCCGTCGCAGGTGATCCGTCCATGGCTCGGGTCGATGTGGACCTTCCCGCCGCACATGGCGCAGACGCTCCGCGAGATGATGTCGTCCGCCTGGGTCTTCTCCATTCCAGAAGTATCTCATCGTGCCGGGACGTCCGTCCGAACGGTCCCGTCGGCGGGCGCCGCGGAGCGGTGTGGAAACGGGGTTCGGTGGGAAAAGGCAAGTCATGACCACCGAAGCCCTCATCGCCTTCCTGATCGTTGCCGCCGTGTCCGGTCTCGTCATCGGAGCGGTGGCACGGGTGCTGGTTCCGGGAGCCGATGGGATGGGCATTCTGGGAACCATCGGCGCCGGCATCGCCGGCGCTTTCCT
>JAIVIH010000112.1 GCA_020200615.1 Actinomycetota bacterium
AGGTAGATGTTGTCCCCCATGCCGATCTCGTCGCCGTAGTAGAGGATCGGGCTTCCAGGGAGGCTGAAGAGCAAACCGTTGAGCAGTTCGGCCAGGTCCCGGTCGTTGTCGACCAGGGTGGCCAGCCGGCGCCCGATGCCGATGTTCCGCTTCATGCGGGGATCCTTGGCGTACTCGGCGTACATGTAGTCCCGCTCTTCGTCGGTGACCATCTCGAGCGTGAGCTCGTCGTGGTTGCGGAGGAAGATCCCCCACTGGCATCCGTCGGGGATGTCGGGGGTCTGAGCCAGGATCTCGGTGATGGGATACCGCTGCTCCCGCCGGACCGCCATGAACATGCGGGGCATCAGCGGGAAGTGGAAGCACATGTGGCACTCGTCGCCGGTCCCGTAGTAGTCGACCACGTCCGCCGGCCACTGGTTGGCCTCGGCCAGCAGGACCCTTCCCGGATGGGTGGCGTCCACCTCCTTGCGGAGCCGCCTCAGGAACTCGTGGCTCTCGGGGAGGTTCTCGCCGTTGGTGCCGTCCCGCTCGTAGAGGTACGGAACCGCGTCGAGACGGAACCCGTCGAGGCCGATGTCGAGCCAGAACCGGACAACGTCGAGCATCGCCTGCTGGACCTCGGGGCTGTCGTAGTTGAGGTCCGGCTGGTGGCTGAAGAAGCGGTGCCAGTAGTACTGCTGGCGCTGCGGGTCCCATGCCCAGTTCGACCGCTCGGTGTCGACGAAGATGATGCGGGCCTCGGACCACCGCTGGTCGTCGTCGTTCCACACGTACCAGTCGGCTCTCGGATTCGTGCGGTCCTGGCGGGACTCCTGGAACCACGGGTGCTGGTCGCTGGTGTGGTTCATGATCATGTCGGCGATGATGCGGATACCGCGGCGGTGGGCCTGCTCGACCAGCTCCACGGCGTCAGCCAGGTCGCCGTATTCGGGGGGGATGCTGAAGAAGTCGCTGATGTCGTAGCCGCCGTCCCTGAGGGGCGACTGGTAGAAGGGCAGGAGCCAGAGGCAGTCGACACCGAGCCACTGGAGGTAGTCGAGCTTCTCGGTGATGCCGCCCAGGTCCCCCGTGCCGTCGTGGTTGGCGTCGTAGAAGCCCCGTACCAGGACTTCGTAGAAGACGGCCTTCTGGTACCAGCTCTCGTCCTCGGGCCGCCACGCGGTGGACATGCTCACGGCAACGGGCGGAGATGGAGAACGTGCGCCGGCTGGCGAGCCGGATGCAGGAACACGTACGGGGCGCTGCCCTGCCACGTGTACGAGTCACCGGTGAGCTCGTCCAGAGCCTGGAAGGGACGGTCGTCGGGAAGGCCGAGCTCGCCCAGGTTGAGCCACAGCGTGTCGGCCTGGGGATTCACGGGGTCGAGGTTGACGACGACGAGCACGATGTCGCTCCGGTCGTCGGTGTGCTTGGAGTAAGCCAGGATCTGCGGGTTGTTCGAGTGGTGGAAGCGGATGGTCCGGAACTCGGCCAGCGCCGGGTGGCGCCTCCGGATCTCGTTCAAGCGGGTCACCAACGGAGCCAGAGAGCCGGGCTGCGACCAGTCCCTCCGCTTCAGCTCGTACTTCTCCGAGTTGAGGTACTCCTCGTTGGTGTCCGACGCCGGCTCGTTCTCAGAGAGCTCGTACCCGCTGTAGATCCCGTAGGACGGGACCATGGTCGCGGCCAGCGCCAGTCGCATGGCAAAGGCTGCCGGGGGCCCGTTGCGAAGGGGCTCGGACAGGATGTCCGGTGTGTTGGGAGAAGTTCGGCCGCATGTAGTCGGCCTTGGGCCCGAGGCAGATCTCCTCCAGGTACTCCTGGAGGTCGGCTTTGCTCCGGCGCCAGGTGAAGTACGTGTAGCTCTGGCTGAACCCGACCTCGGCCAGCTTGGCCATGACCTTGGGCCGGGTAAACGCTTCAGCCAGGAAGACCACGTCGGGGTTCTCGGCCTGAATCGCAGGGATCAGCCACGCCCAGAAGGACATGGGTTTGGTGTGGGGGTTGTCGACCCGGAAGATGCGGATGCCGTGGGCGACCCAGTGGTCGAGGATCGCCTTGCACGCGTTCCACAGCGCCTCCCGGGCACCGGGCTCCTCGGGCCAGAAGTTGATGGGATAGATGTCCTGGTACTTCTTGGGCGGGTTCTCCGCGTACCGGATGGACCCATCGGGGCGGCGGTGGAACCACTCGGGGTGATCCCGTACCCACGGATGATCGGGCGAGCACTGGAGGGCGTAATCGAGGGCCACCTCCATGCCCAGACGGCGCGCCTTGGTCACGAAGGCGTCGAAGTCCTCCAGGGTGCCCAGGCCGGAATCGACCTCTGTGTGGCCCCCCTCTTCGGCGCCGATGGCCCAGGGGCTCCCGGGGTCGTCCGGGCCCGGTTCCAGGGTGTTGTTCCTCCCCTTCCGGTAGCTGCGACCGATGGGGTGGATGGGCGGGAGGTAGACGACGTCGAAGCCCATGTCGGCGATGGCGGCCAGGCGATTGTCGGCCGTAGCCCGGAGGCCCCCCTCGGATCGGGGGAACACCTCGTACCAGGCCCCGACCAGAGCCCGTTCGCGGTCGACCCACAGCCCCTGGGCCTCGCTCTGGGTTAGGTCGGTGGGGTCCGGCACCAGGGCCAGCAGGTCGGCGATGGCGGTGTCGAGCCCGCCGGCCAGGCGCTCCGTCACCGGCAAGGCTGTGTCGCGCAGGGTGCTGGCGGCTCGCTCGAGAATGGGGCGGTCGACGTTGGGAAGGTGCTGGGAGCGGTCGCCCAGGAGCCGGGCTCCCTCCTCCAGCTCGAGCTCCACGTCCTGGCCCGCGGCGTGCTTGATGTCCACGTCGTGAACCCACGTGGCCACCCGATCCGTCCAGGCCTCGACGAGGAACTCATGAAGGCCCAGGGTCGAGGGTTCCACGACCGCCTCCCAGCGGTCGTTGCCCAGCAAGGTCATGGGCGCGTCCCGCCACTTGCGGTCGCCCAGCGGCCGCCACCGGCACCGGGCGGTCAGAAGGTCGTGCCCGTCGCGAAAGACGTCCGCCGACAGTCGCACTGACTCGCCAATCACGGCCTTCGCCGGGTAGTGCCCGGTGAGCGTCCGCGGGCGGACGTCATCGATGACGATCCGTCCGGTCACGTGGCCAGACCCTACCCGTTGGGTCGGGCTCTTCACACATGCCAGCCCGGCTCGGCACGACCGCCCGCCCCCGTCTGTGCCAGTCTTACGGTTCATCGGAACCGCCAGGAGATTCCGCAACATGCACGTCCGCGTTGGGGTGCCCTCCCGAGCCCTTTCACCAGCGTTCGCGGTCCTCGTGAGCCTGGCCCTGGCCCTGTCAATGTCGGCGTGCGGCAAGAAGGGGGCGCCGCAGACAACCGCACCCGCCGGCTTCACCGTCGTGCGGGACGCGGGCGCCGGGTTCGCCGTGGCCGTGCCCGGCGACTGGCAGCGGATCCCGCTTCCCGGTGACCTCGACGACTTCGACAAGCAGTCCCGCGCCCTCGCCAACCGGAACCCCAAGCTGTCCCCGGCCATCCTGCAAGCCCGCCAGCTGCTCCAGTCCGGCGGCAAGCTCATGGCCGTCAGCCCCGACGGGGTGTCGATCATCAACCTCACGGTCGACAAGGCCGACGAAAAGACCCTGACCGAGATCGGCCGCGTCACGAGTGCGAAGCTCCAGGAGGCGGGCGCCACCAACCTGGCCCAGGAGCCGGCGACCACCGGAGCGGGGCCCGCCCTCAAGTTGCGGTTCCGGCTGCCCATCGAGGGCCAGGGCGGGGAGACGCAGGAGGCGAACGAGACCCAGTACTTCGTCCTCCACGACGGAAAGTCGTTCGTCCTGACCTTCCAGAACGCGACTGACGACCTGGCCGCGTCGGTCGCCGGATCCCTGCGGCTGCGCTAGCGGGGCCTCCGGGGAGCTAGGCGCTGAGCGCGGCGGGGCCTCGCCGCCTTGCTTTGGGGTGACCTGACCAAAGTACGGTCTTGCAGCCATGCGGGCCCTCAAGACCTTCACCGTTCGACCACGCCTGCCTGAGGCGATCGCCGCCCTGCACGGCCTGGCCCTCAATCTCCGCTGGTCCTGGGACGACCGGACCCAGAATCTGTTCCGCTGGATCGATCCCGATGCGTGGGAAGCCACCGGCCACGACCCTGTCGCGGTTCTGAACACGGCCTCCCGGGCTCGACTCGAGTCCCTCGCCTCCGAGCAGGCGTTCCTCTCGTTCCTCCGAGAGGTGGACGACGATCTCCGGCGTGAGCTCTCAACCGAGCACTGGTTCCAGCGACGGGAAAGCCCGCTCCGATCGGTGGCCTACTTCTCCCCCGAGTTCGGCCTGGCCGCGGCTCTACCCCAGTACTCCGGCGGGCTCGGAGTGCTGGCTGGTGACCATCTCAAGGCCGCGACCGGGCTCGGAGTCCCCCTCGTCGGTGTCGGCCTCTTCTACCAACAGGGCTACTTCCGCCAGGAGCTGACGCCGGACGGCTGGCAGCAGGAGCGCTACGTGGCCCTCGATCCCCACGCCATGGCCCTGAACCCCGAGGCCATCGCCGTACAGGTCGACCTCGTGGAAGCGGGTCCGCTGGTGGCCCACGTCTGGCGAGCGGACGTCGGCCGCGTCCCCTTGTACCTCCTTGACAGCGACATCGAGGAGAACCAGGACGAAGGGCGCAGGATCACCGACCGGCTCTACGGCGGTGACGTCGAGCACCGGCTGCGCCAGGAGATCCTGCTCGGAATCGGCGGGGTACGCGCCCTCTACCAGCTGGGCCACGATCCGCAGGTCTTCCACACCAACGAAGGGCACGCCGGGTTCCTCGGCCTCGAACGCATCAGCCGGTGCATGCACCAGGACGGGCTCTCGTTCGCCGAGGCGAAGGAGGCCGTGCGTTCGGCCACGGTCTTCACCACCCACACACCGGTCTCGGCGGGCATCGACCGCTTCCCCCGCGCGCTTATGGAGCGCTACTTCGGCCCGTGGGCCAAGAGCCATGACGTGTCCTTCAACGAGCTCATGGCTCTGGGCGGACCGAGGCGGTCTTCGATCCGGGATACCTCACCATCGGCTTCGCCCGTCGATTCGCGGCTTACAAGCGGGCGACCCTGCTGCTCTCCCAGCCCGACCGGCTGGCCGCTCTCCTGCTGTCGACGGATCGGCCCGTCCAACTCGTCTTCGCCGGCAAAGCCCATCCCGCCGACGACACGGGCAAGGAGATGATCCGCCAGATCGTGCAGTTCTCGCGGCGACCGGAGCTCCAGCAGCGGTTCGCCTTCATCGAGGACTACGACATCGATGTCGCCCGCACTCTCTACCAAGGGTGTGACGTCTGGCTGAACACCCCCCGCCGGCCGTTGGAGGCGTGCGGCACGTCCGGAGAGAAGGCGGCCCTGAACGGCGCCCTCAACTGCTCGGTGCTCGACGGGTGGTGGGACGAGCTCTTCGACGGGGAGAACGGCTGGGCCATCCTGTCGGCCGAGTCACAGCCCGACCTCGGCCTCCGCGACCATCTGGAGGCCAACAGCCTTTTCGACCTCCTGGAACACCAGGTCGTACCCCTCTTCGGGTGCGGGCGTCACTCCGCTCGCTGGGCCCCGTGGTCCCGGCCAGCCGGATGGTGAGGGAGTACGTCGAGCGGCTTTACGAGCCCGCGGCCCGCCGAGGCGACGCCCTCAGCGCCGACGGTCACGCCCGGGCGCGAAGCCTGGCGGCGTGGAAAGCAAGGGTCTCGGAAGGCTGGAGCGATGTCCGGGCGGGGCTGGTCGACGGCGACGGAGCGGTCACCGATCTCGGAAGCGATCGCACGGTCCGGGCCGAGGTCGACCTGGGACGGCTTTCGCCGGACGATGTGTCCGTCCAGCTCGTGCACGGCTCCGTCGGCCTCACCGACGAGTTGGCCCCCGCGGGCGTGGTGGACATGGCCCGGGTCAGCGGCGAGCATTCCAACCGGTTCGAGTACGAGGGCTCCTTCACGTGCGAGCGGGCGGGGAAATACGGGTTCATCGTGCGCGTGGTTCCCTCCCACCCCGACCTGGTCGGCCTCGCCGAGCTGGGACGGGTCACCTGGGCGAGCTAGGCGGAACGGCCGCTCACCCGTCGGGACGGGTGGCCAGAACGGCGTCAGCTGCCGCAAGGGGATCGAGGCGTCGGGCCGACACCTCAGCGACCACCTGGTCGAATGCGGCATTCCGGCAGTGGGCGGCAATGGCGGTCACGCCCTCCTCCTGAGCCAGCCGGCGGACTTCGGACGCCAGTCGCTCCCTCCGGCGCCCGGTCACGGTCCCGTGATCGGTGAGGAAGAGACGGTGCCTCCGTACGGCGTCCAAGAGCCCGTCGACGCCCTCGCCGGTGGGCGCCACGGTGCGAACCACGGGCGGACGCCAGTCGGCCTGGTCCAGATCGAGCTCCAGCTCCAGGTCGCGGACGGCCTCGTCGGCCCCCGGCCGGTCGCTCTTGTTGACCACGAAGACATCGGCCGCCTCCATGAGCCCGGCCTTGGCCACCTGTAGGGAGTCACCCCATCCGGGCGTCACGGCCACGACCGTCGTATCGGCGGCGCCGGCCACGTCGAGCTCCACCTGGCCCGCGCCCACGGTCTCGATGAGGATCCACGGCCAGCCGGAGGCGTCGAGCACGCGCACCGCCCCCAACGTGGCCCGGGCCAGCCCGCCCAGTTGGCCCCGGCTGGCCATCGACCGCACGAACACGCCGGCGTCGGTGGCGTGCCGCTGCATGCGGAACCGGTCGCCGAGGATGGCCCCTCCGGACACCGCCGAGGACGGGTCGACGGCCACCACGGCCACCCGGTCCCCGGCGGCTCGGATGCACGCCACGAGCGCGTCCACCAGGCTCGACTTCCCGACGCCGGGGGCGCCGGTGACTCCGACGACCCACGCCCCACCGGTCCGGGGGAAGACGAGGCGGGCTACCGACCGCTC
>JAIVIH010000113.1 GCA_020200615.1 Actinomycetota bacterium
GGGCTGCTCCCGCCCCTCGAGCGGGAACGGCGCCTGGACGTGATGTCCGACCCCCGGGCCGGCGCGTTCGGCGTGGCCGCGGCCGTCGTCGTGCTGCTCCTGCGCTGGGCCGCGCTCGCCACCCAGCGGGTTTCGGCGCCCCTGGTCGGCGGCCTGTGGTGCGCGTCACGGACGGTGATGGCCCTCACCATCCGCGAGGTCGGCTACGCCCGCCCCGGCGGGCTGGCCGAGGCCTTCCGTCGCCCCGGGGGCCAAGGGCGCACGCCGTCGCTGGTCCTGGCCGGAGGGGGGCTGATGCTGGCCGGGGCCCTGGTGGCCGTGGGGCGGGGCGGCCCCGGGATCGTGGCCCTCGTCGTCGCCGTGGCCGCCTCGGCGCTCGTCGTGCTCGCCGCCGTCCGGCGGCTGGGCGGGTTCACGGGTGACGTCCTGGGGGCGGCCGGCCTGGTGGGGGAGACGGCCGGCCTGGTCGTGGCCGCGGCCCGGTGGTGAGCCTCCTACCGGCTGCGGCCGGCCTGCTCGCCGACCGGGTTCTCGGGGAACCTCCCGCCGCGCTCCATCCCGTCCGCGGCTTCGGCGCCGTCATGCGCGGAGTCGAGCGGCGAGCGTGGAGGGACAGCCGGTCGAGGGGAGTGGTCCATGCCTCGGGCGGCGTGCTCCTGGGGGCGGCCGCCGGCTTCGGGGTGGCTTCGACCGCGGGAGCGACGTGGCTGTCGGTCGGCGCCCGGGCCCTCTGGACCGCGGCGTCGGAGGTGGCCACCGCACTGGCGGCCCACGACCTGGACGCCGCTCGAGAGGCTCTCCCGTCGCTGGTCGGCCGGGACCCCACCGACCTGGACGAGAAGGAGATGGCGCGGGCCGTGATCGAGTCGGTCGCGGAGAACACGGTGGACGCCATCGTGGCCCCCGTCCTCTGGGCGGCGGTGGCCGGTGCGCCCGGCGCCCTCGGCTACCGGGCCGTCAACACCCTGGACGCCATGGTCGGCCACCACTCACCCCGCTACGAGAACTTCGGGTGGGCCAGCGCCCGCCTGGACGACCTCGCCGGCTGGGTCCCGGCGCGTGTGACTGCGGGACTGGTGGCGGCCGTCCGTCCGCGGGGCGCCGGCCGGGTGTGGGTGGCCGTGCGGCGGGACGCGCCCGCCCACCCGTCGCCCAACGCGGGGGTGGCCGAGGCCGCCTTCGCCGCCGCCCTCGGGCTCCGCCTCGGCGGCACCAACGTCTACGGGGAGCGCGTTGAGGTTCGCCCGCCGCTGGGCGACGGCCCGCCGCCCGAACCGGCCGACATCGGCCGCGCCATACGCCTGTCGTCCGACGTGGCCTGGGCCCTGGCCGCCGGCCTGGTGCTCGCCTCGAGTCGACGAGCGCGGGGACGAGGGCGCCGGTGACTTCCACGAGGATCCCCCCGCCCGGTCCCCACGGGGGCGACGGCGCCCGCCTGGCGGCTGCTCTCGGGGTTGCGCCCGCCGCCGTCCTCGACCTGTCGGTGAACCTCAACCCGGTGGCGCCGGATGTGGCCGAGGTCGTGGCCAAGCACCTCGACGCTCTCAGCCGCTACCCCGACCCGGGCCCCGCCACCGAAGCCATGGCCGCGTCCCTGGACGTCCCCCCCGAGCGCGTCCTCCTGACCAACGGCGGGGCCGAAGCCATCGCCCTCGTCGGGGCGGAATGGGGCGGACGCGTGACCGAGCCCGACTTCGGCCTGTACCCCCGCCACGGCGGCCCCCGCTGGCGGTCCAACCCCCACAACCCGTCCGGCCTTCGCGCCGCCGCCGATGACCAGGCGGACGTGTGGGACGAGGCCTTCTACCCGCTGGCCACGGGACGGTGGACATCCGGGGAGGCTGACCGGGGGACGGTGGTCGTGGGCTCGTTGACCAAGGTGTTCGCCTGCCCGGGCCTGCGGCTGGGGTATGTCATCGGTCCTGACGCGGACTGCATCGCCCGCCTCCGGGCCCGCCAGCCGGCGTGGTCGGTCAACGGTCTGGCCGCGTCGGCCGTGCCCGATCTGCTGGAGAAGGCCGACCTGCCGGGATGGGCGGCAGCCGTGGCCCTGGGGCGGGAAAGCCTGGTCGACCTGCTGCGCATGCACGGTCTCCATCCCGATCCCTCGGACGCCCCGTGGGTGCTCGTGCGGGCGCCCGGCCTGCGGGACCGGTTGGCGCCCCACCGGGTCCTGCTGCGGGACTGCGGGTCGTTCGGCCTCCCCGAGCACGTCCGCATAGCCGTCCCGCCCCCGGAGCGGCTACCACAGCTCGCCTCGGCCCTGGAGGCAGCCGAATGAGGGGCGCCCTCATGGTGTGCGGGACGGCCAGCGACGTGGGCAAGAGCCACGTGGTCACCGGCCTGTGCCGGGTCCTCGCCCGCCAGGGTGTGCGGGTGGCGCCGTTCAAGGCCCAGAACATGGCCCTCAACTCCTACGTCACCCCGTCCGGCCACGAGATCGGCCGGGCCCAGGGGGTGCAGGCGCTGGCCGCCCGGACCGAGCCCGAGGTGGCCATGAACCCGATCCTGCTGAAGCCCACGGGCGAGCGCACCAGCCAGGTGGTCGTCATGGGCCGGCCGTGGGCCCACCTGGATGCGGCCGCCTACCAGGAGGCCAAGCCCCGGTTGCTGGAGACGGTGATGGAGGCCCTTACCGACCTGCGCCGCCGCTACGATGTCGTCCTGCTGGAGGGCGCCGGGAGCCCGGCCGAGATCAACCTCCTCGACCGCGACCTGGTGAACCTGGGCCTGGCGGCACGGGCCGGGGTGCCTGCGGTGGTCGTGGGCGACATCGACCGGGGCGGCGTCTTCGCCGCCCTGTACGGAACGGTGGCCCTGCTGCCCGACGAGCTGCGTCCCCTGGTCCGGGGGTTCGTCATCAACAAGCTGCGCGGCGATCCTGCGCTGCTGGCCGATGGGCCCGCCGACCTGGAGCGGCGGTGCGGTGTCCCCACCCTGGGTGTTCTGCCCTACCTGCACGACGTGGCCCTGGACGCGGAGGACTCGCTGGCTCTGGGTCGAGGCCTGGGGGGGACGGGCGGCGGCCTCGACGTCGCCGTCATCCGCTTCCTCCGCATCTCCAACTTCACCGACCTGGATGCCCTGGCCGTCGAGCCCGGGGTCGGCGTTCGCCTGGTGGACCGTCCCGGCGCCCTGGGCCGGCCCGACCTCGTGCTCCTCCCCGGCACCAAGGCCACGGTGGCCGACCTAGCGTGGTTGCGGGGGAGGGGCCTGGACACGGCCGTCGCCGCAGCCCGCATGGGGGGCGCCGTCGTGCTCGGCATCTGCGGCGGGTTCCAGATGCTGGGTAGGTCGATCCTCGACGACGTCGAATCGGCGGCCGGTGCCGTGGAA
>JAIVIH010000361.1 GCA_020200615.1 Actinomycetota bacterium
ACTACGACCTGGTGACCCGGTTCCGGGGGCGCCCGCCGGAGCACGCCGCGCTGTGGTTCTGCTACTACCCCAACGTCATGCTCGAGTGGTACCCGGAGGCACTGGCGGTGTCGATCCTTCTCCCCCGGTCGCCTTCGTCGACAACCAATGTCGTGGAGTTCTTCTATCCGGCCGATGTCGTCGACGGGCGACCCGACATCATCGAGGCCCATCAAGAGGCCTACGGCGAGAGCGCCGACGAGGACCGGGAGATCGTCGATCGCATCGACAGGGGCCGGCGTGCCCTCTTCGCCCAAGGCCTGGACGACGCCGGTCCCTACCAGGACCCGCTGGAGGACGGGATGGTGCACTTCCACCGGTGGTTGAGGTCGCAGCTCCCACCTCACCTCCAGGGGTTGTCCGGTGCGGTCGGCGCGTGACGTCGGACCAGGGCCGAGCGCCGTACTTCGAGGCACTCCGCCGGTACGCCTCGGCGGGCAGAACCGCGTTCCACACTCCCGGCCACATCCAGGGCCGGGGCGCCCACCCGTGGCTGCAGGAAGCGCTGGGCCTGGACGTGTTCGAGCTCGACCTGTGCCCCGGGCTCAGGGACCTCGACGGCGACTCGGGGTCGGCCCAGGGCCAGGCCCAGGCCCTGGCCGCCGAGGCCTACGGAGCCGACCGGTCGTACTTCCTGGTCAACGGCTCGACCGCCGGCAACCAGATCATGCTGATGTCGACCTGCCATCCCGGCGACGTGGTGCTGACGTCCCGCAACACCCACAAGTCGATCGTCGGGGGCCTGGTCGTGTCCGGCGCCCGGCCCGTGTACGTCAGGCCCCAGCTCGACCCGCACAGCCACATCGCCCACGGCGTTACTCCGGCCCAGGTGGAGCTGGGCCTGGACGAGCACCCCGAGGCGAAAGCGGTCCTCATCGTGTCGCCGACGTACTACGGCGCCTGCTCGGACGTGGCCGGCATCGCCGCCGTGGCCCACAATCACGGCGTCCCCCTACTGGTGGACGAGGCCTGGGGCGCCCATTTCCCCTTCCATCCGGCGCTTCCTCCCCACGCCCTGTCGGTCGGGGCCGACCTCGTGGTCACCGGGATCCACAAGCTGCTGGGCGCCTTCACCCAGGCCTCGATGCTGCACGCCCAGGGCCCGTTGGTCGACGCCGACCGGGTCGAAGTCGTGGCCGGCATGGTGCAGAGCACGAGTGCCTCGACGCTGCTGCGGGCGTCGCTCGACGTCGTCCGGATGCAGATGGCGACCGAGGGCGAGGCGCTGCTGTCCGAAGCGATCGCTCTGTCCGAGGAGGCGAGGGACGTCATCTCGAGCCACCCGCGCCTGTGGTGCCTGGGCAAGGACCTTGTCGGCCAGCACGGCGTGGTGGCCGTCGACCCCACCCGGCTGGTGGTCAACGTCACCGGAACCGGTCGCACCGGTTATGAAGTCGACCAGGCCCTGTACGACGACCACGGCGTCGTCGTCGAGCTGTCCGACTTCGCCAACGTCCTGGCCAACGTCACCATCGGCCACTGCCGGGGGGACCTTGTACGCCTCAGCGACGGCCTCCAGGCCGTCGCCGACGATCCTCTCGCCGACCGCCTCAGCCCCATCGGTTTCGTCGAGGAGGCCCTCCGGGTCCTGCCTGATCAGGTGCTGAGCCCCATGGAGGCGTTCCACGCCCACCAGGAGCGGGTTCGCCTGGCCGATTCGGTAGGGCGGGTCTCGGCCGAGATGGCGGCGACCTATCCGCCGGGCATCCCCGTCCTCGTCCCCGGCGAGCGCCTGAACCGCGCCCTGGTCGCCCATCTCGCGGCCCAGGTCGCCGCCGGAGGGAGGATCGTGGGCCCGGCCGACTCCGGGCTCACGACCATCGGGGTGGTCCGGGAGTAGGGATACCCCCGGTCAACCCGGCTACCGTCAGGGGCGCGTGAAGTCGATCCCTCTGAAGACAGAGCTGCTGGGGCCGGGTGACGACATCGTCGAGGTGGCCAAGCGGGCCTTGGAGACGGCCGGCGTCACCCCCGAGCCGAGGGACATCCTCGTCATCTGCGAGTCTCCCCTGGCCATCACCCAGAACCGGATCGTCGACATCGACGACCTGCACCCCACGGTGGCGGCCCGGCTGATGTGCCGGTTCTTCAACATCGACAGCAGCCTGTCGACCCCCTACGCCGTCCAGACGGCCATGAACGAGATTGGCGCGGCCCGATTCGTGCTGGCCTTCGTCCTCGCCGCCCCCGGCCGCCTGCTGGGCCGCCACGGCGACTTCTACCGCCTGGCCGGGCGCCGCGCCGCGTGGATCGACGACATCCCCGGCACCATGCCTCCCTTCACCCAGCACATCGTGCTGGGCCCCCAGGACCCCGACGAGGTGGCGCGGCGGATGGCCCAGGAACTGGGCTGCGGCGCGGCGGTGGTGGACGCCAACGACCTGGGCAAGGTCGAGATCATGGGGGCGTCGGCCTTCCTCGACCGGGAGGGGCTGATCGAGGCCATGCGGCCCAACCCCCAGGGCAACGACGACGAGCAGACTCCTCTCGTCCTCGTAAGGCCCTGATGGACCTGTCCACGTGAAGCGCGTCCTGCTGCTGCTGGGCGCCCTGATTGGAGCGTCGGCCGCGGGGTGGGCCGCCTTCGCCAAGTTCCAGGGCGACTCCCACCTGACCTACGAGGGCGACTCACTCTCGGGCCTGACCGGCGACGGGCGCACCTTCCACGGCGAGATCACGGTGATGAACCGGGGTCAGCAGGGAGGGGTGCTCCACAAGTTCTTCGGTCGGGTCGTGGACGGGCCGCCGGGACGGGTCCTGGTGACCCGCAAGGGCAGCAAGCCTCCCGAACGGGGATGGTGGGTGTCCAACGTCATGAAGCAGGGCGATCTGTGCGTGGCCGAGGTGGACGTGGAGCTGGACGAGCCCGCCACCGGGCCGGTCGTGATCGAGCTGGACGCCCACGAGATCGGGCGCCGCCTGGTGGTGCACAGGACCCTCCGGGTCACGCTCCCGGCGACCGCCGGGTCGGCTCAGCCCGCGGTCTGAGCGGGATGCACCATGCACCAGGGGCCCATCGCGGGCGGGTAGTGTCCCCGTCACAGGTGGGTACGGGCCAGTTCAGATGGCGGCAGTGAGGACCATGAACCCAACCGGCAGGCTGGACCACGACCGCACGCCTTACCTGGACGCCCTGGTGGCGTACGCCGGGCTGGACCGCCTGCCGTTCCATGTCCCCGGCCACCTGCAGGGACGGGGCGCCCATCCCCTCCTCCACGAGATCTTCGGGCCGAAGCTCCTGGCCCTCGACCTGTGCAGCGGCCTGGGCAACTTCGACGGAGGGCCGGACTCGGG
>JAIVIH010000362.1 GCA_020200615.1 Actinomycetota bacterium
CCCGAGGCGGACCCGCTGGTGCACGACGTCGTCCAGCCGTTGGGCCGGATGCTCTCCCGTCGACGTCACCGCTCGCTGGGGGCGCGGCGGAGCTCGGAGGGGGCCGCCTGGCGACGGAAGACGAGGCCGGTGGCCAGGAAGATGGCGCCCGAGATCACCGCGGTCACGACTCCCGGATGCTCCACGCCGGTTGCGAGGGCGATCGCGGGAACGGCGGCGAGGACGAGGGCCACTGCGGCGAGGGCAACGCTGCGGTCCAACCGGGCGAACACGAGATAGGCGGCGGCGACGGCGAAGCAGGAGATGACCTCTCGGAGGTCGCCGCCGGTGAGGGCGGGCAACACGAACGCCGCCACCAGCAGCGCAGCCGCAGTGATCACGTACGGCACGGCTGATCGGGCCACGCCGAGACGCTGTTCCCGGGAGTGGTAGTACCACCCGACCGCCGCTCCACCCGCCGGGCCGGCGAAGGCCCAAAACAGCCCGACCGCCCCTCCCGAGCCGATGAGGCCGAAGGGGGCGCTGGCCAGGGTGAGGGCCCCGAAGACCACGAGCGGGAACCAGAACGCCTGCAGCTCTCCCCGGGTCTGGTCCTGGACGCTCTCCAGGTGCCGGAGGGTGTCAGCCGCCTCTTGCTTGTTCATCGGTGAAGTCATCATGGAAAGTACTTTGCGCTACAAAGTACTTTCTGTCAAGGGTCTTCTTCAGGTCTGGCTCCGGGACGGTCGGTTCGAAGTTCGGCGGTGAGGGCGTCCACCACGTCGGTCAGTGTGCCGCCGCCGGCCACCAGCTCCCGCTGGCGGGCGTAGCTCGGGCCGTGCTCGAGGATCTCGAGGAGGACGTGCAACTCGTCGGTGCAACCCAGCCGTCCCGCCACCGGCGTCAGCTCGTCGACCAGCTCCTCGACCGATTGGCGGAGAGGCACCTGGCTCCCGTGCTCATCGGTGATCAAGCTGGCGTCCAAGCCGTGGCGAGCGGCCCTCCACTTGTTCTGGCGGACGGTCCAGTCGCGGGGGACGGGGAGGGTGTAGCCCCGGTCGAGCAGGGTGTCGAGCCACTCCACCGTGCACTGGGCCATGGCCGCCAGGGCGCTGACCTCCCGCAGGGTGGGCATGCCGTCGCAGATGCGGAGCTCGACCGTGCCGAAGTCGGGGTGAGGGCGAATGTCCCACCACACCTCCCGGATGCTGGAGATGGCGCCTGCCGCCAGCAGCGTGCTCATGAACTGCTCGAACTCCTCCCAGCCCGAAAGGACGTAGGGCAGCCCGGCCGTGGGCAGGTTCTCGAACACCGGGCTCCGGCTCGAGGCCAGGCCCGTGTCCCTGCCCGCCCAGAAGGGGCTCGACGCGGACAGGGCGAGGAAGTGGGGGATGTAGCCGCGGAGGGTGTTGGCGATGGCGATGGCCTTCTCCGCCGAGCGGACGCCGACGTGGAAGTGGATGCCGAAGATCTGGAGACGCCGGGCCATCCACTGCATCTCCTGGACCAGGGCCGCGTAGCGCGGGTTGGGGCTGATCGTCTGGTCGTGCCAGTCGGAGAAGGGGTGGGATCCCGCGCACATGAGGTCCAGCCCCCGCTCGTCGGCGGCCACGGCCACCTCCTTCAGGGTGCGTTGGAGGTCGTCCTTGGCCTCTCCCGCCGTCTGGCAGATGCCGGTGATGATCTCGACCGTGCACTCCAGCAGCTCGTGCTTGGCCTTGGGGTGCTCCCCGCGGGGATGGCTCTGCCCCAGCTCGGCCAGGATGGGCGACGCCGCGCTGGCCAGCTGCCGCGTGGCCCGGTCGACGATCTGGAGCTCCACTTCCACGCCCAGGCTGGACCGTTCCGACGCCTTGAACTCGATCCCCACACCTGGTCGTGTTCCCTCACCCGTCGTGGCCGAACCGCACCGCACCGCGCCGCGTCTCCCGCGCCCTAGAGTGCGCGCATGTTCAAACTCTTCAAACGGGCGTGGCAGTACCTGACCGCGGCCCTGACTGGCCGGTTCAACGAGGTTGCCGACCCGAAGGTGCAGCTCGAGCAGGCGATCATCGAAGCCCAGCAACAGCACCGCCAGCTGGTGGAGCAGGCGGCCAACGTCATCGCCAACCAGAAGCAGACGGAGATGCGCCTCAACCGGGCCATGGAGGAGCTGGAGAAGCTCAACGGCCTGGCCCGTCAGGCGGTGACCATGGCCGACAGCGCCACCAAGAAGGGTGACATGGCCAAGGCCGCCGAGTACACCCAGTCGGCCGAGACCTTCGCCAACCGCCTCATCGCCA
Organism: Actinomycetota bacterium; assembly: GCA_020200615.1. Next base: position 2,262 of record JAIVIH010000362.1, read on the forward strand.
CCGAGAAGGAGGTCGAGTCGCTCAAGCAGTTCCACCTTCAGGCGGCCCAGGCCGCCGACCAGGCCAAGACCGCCGTCCAGCAGAACTCGACCACCCTCCAGCGCAAGCTGTCCGAGCGCCAGAAGCTCCTGAGCCAGCTCGATCAGGCCAAGATGCAGGAGCAGGTCAACCGGGCCATGACCGCCCTCAACGAGACCGTGGGCCAGGACGTCCCCACCCTCAACGAGGTGCGGGAGAAGATCGAGGCCCGCTACGCCAAGGCGCTGGGCACCTCCGAGCTGGCCGGTCAGTCGGTCGAGCAGCGGATGCTCGAGGTCGAGCAGGCCCAGATGAACACCGAGGCCCAGACCCGCCTCGACGCCATCCGCGAACAGCTCGGGATCGCGCCCGCGAGCGCCGAGGCGGCACCGGCCGTCGAGCCCGGTGCCGGTGGGAGCGAGCCCTCGGCCGGCACCTAGCCGACGGCTAGGACTAGCCCGCTCAGGGGGCCGCTCGGGCCCTAGGAGGGGAGCGTGACCAGGTAGTCCCGGTGGACCACCTCGTGGGGCATCCCCTCGGGGAGGTCCTGGGTGCGCCGTCCGGCGGCCAGCCGCAGGTCGTGTGATCCCACCCGTACCAGGCCCTTGGCGAACACTTCCTTGCCGTCGCTGATCTCCACCGCGGCATCCGGCCCGAAACTGCCCTGCACCTCCACGATGCCTGCCGGCAGCAGCGACGTGTGCCGCTCGACGAGGGCGCGCCGCGCCCCCGCGTCGACCAGGATCGTGCCCGAGGCCCTCACCGCGAAAGCGATCCACAGCTTGCGGGCGGAGAGGCGCCGGTCCTTGGGCCGCACGACCGTCCCCACCCCCGGATCGCCCGCCACCGCCCCGGCCAGCACCGCGGGGCGGCCGGCGTGGGCGATGACCACCCGGACACCCGACCATGCCGCGATCTTGGCCGCCGCCAGCTTGGTGGCCATCCCGCCGCTTCCCCGATCGCTGCCCGACCCACCGGCCAGACCCTCCAGCTCGTGGTCGATCTCCACGATCTCCTCGATCAGGGAGCCAGACCCGTCCAGGCGGGGGTCGG
>JAIVIH010000363.1 GCA_020200615.1 Actinomycetota bacterium
GCCCTACGGGCTGTACGTCGTGGGCAGCCGGGCCGGGGACCGTCGAAACGGCATGACCCTCAACTTCGCCACCCAGGTGAGCTTCGACCCCAAGCTGATGGCCATCTCCGTCGAGCGTGAGTCCCTGACGGCCGAGTTGATCACCGAGGGCCGCGCCTTCAGCCTCAACCTCATCGACAGGGAAGACCGGGCCATCGTCCGGAAGTTCACCAAGCCCGTCGAGGTCGACGTCGAGGCCCACACCCTCAACGGCTTCCCCTTCCACGACGGCGTCTCCGGCGCCCCCATCCTCGACCAGGCCGTGGCTTACGTCGACTGCCAAGTGCGCCACCACCTCGAGCTCGGCGGACACACCCTGTTCGTGGGCGAGGTCATCGACGCCGCCTTCCAGAAGCCCGAGGAGACACCCGTCCTCCGCATGGAGGACACCCGGATGAACTACGGGGGGTAGGGCGTGAGGCTCGCAGCCTTCAACGTCCTTCACGGGCGTTCCCTCAGCGACGGCCAGGTGTCCACCCCCCGCCTGGTCGAGGCCTGCGCCTCCCTGGGGGCCGACATCCTCTGCCTCCAGGAGATCGACCGGGGCCAGCCGCGCTCGGGCGAGGTCGACCAGACGGCCGAGGTGGCGGCGGGGATGGGCGCTCCGGCCTGGCGGTTCGAGCCCGCCCTGGTGGGGGAGCCGGGCGGGACGTGGCGGGCGGCGGCGGACGAGGACTCGGCCGCAGTGGTCGACCGGGCCCGCGACAGCCCCCAGCCGGCGGAGCCCGCCTACGGGATCGGCCTGGTGTCGCGCCTGCCGGTGCGGGCTTGGCATGTGGTGCGCCTGCGGGCGGCCAAGGTGCGGGCGCCCGTGGCCGTCCCCGGCGGAAAGGGGCGGTTCATCCTTCTGCCCGACGAGCCGCGAGTGGCCCTGGCCGCCGAGGTCGGCACCGCCACCGGCCCCTTGGTGGTGGCCACCACCCACCTCTCGTTCGTGCCCGGCTACAACCTCTTCCAGCTCCGGCAGGTCACCCGGGCCCTGGCCGCCCTCGGGCCGCCGTGTGTGCTCCTGGGCGACCTCAACATCCCCGGCCCCTTCCCCCGGTGGGCATCGGGTTGGCGCTCGCTGGCCCAGGTCAAGACCTATCCGGCGGAAGCTCCGCGGCTGCAGGTGGACCACGCCCTGGGCCACGGATACCTACCCGAGGTGGAAGGGGCCCACGCCCAGCGGCTGCCCCTGTCCGATCACCAGGCCCTTGTGGTGGACCTGCGGCTTCCGGTCGGGACGCACCCGGGCCAGACCGCGTAGGGTCGGCCCGTGACCCTTCACCGGCTGGACAGTGCCGCCTTCGGGTTCCCCACCAGCTGTTACGTCTGCGACCCGGAGAACCCCCAGGGCCTGCGGCTGTCCTTCGTCCACGACGACGAGTCCGGCGTGGTGAGCGCCGAGCTCACCCTGGGCGAGGAGTTCTCGGGCGCGCCCCGCTACGTGCACGGTGGCGTGGTCCTGGCCGTGGTGGACGACGCCATGGCCTGGGCCGCCATCGCCGTGGCCGGCCGGTTCGCCGTGGTCCGGGAGACGAACACCACCTTCGAGCACGGCGTCCTCCTGGGCCGGCCCCACCGGGTCGAGGCTCGAGTGGAGAGCCAGACCACGCGCGTCCTCCAGGCTTCGGCCAAAGTGGTGAACGAGGACGGGAAGCGGTGCGCTCGATCCAAGGCTCGCCTCGTCTTCCTCACCGAGTCCGGGGCCCAGGCGGCCATAGGTCAGGTGGGCGACGACGATGCCCGGTATCTCAGGAGAGGGACACGCCAGTGACGTACTACTCACCGCCCAACGTGCCCGAGGTCACCCTCGACCAACTGGAGGCGGCGCGCTTCCGGGGCGCGCCCCTGGTCGACGTGCGCGAGCCCGACGAGTACCAGGCCGCCCACGTGCCCGGCGCCGTCCTCATCCCCCTCGGCCAGATCGTGGAACGGGTGGACGAGGTCGACGGCGACGAGCCCGTCTACGTCATCTGCCAGATGGGGAGCCGCAGCGCCAAGGCTGTCCAGTGGCTACGCACCCAGGGGATCGACGCCCGCAACGTGGCCGGCGGCACCAAGGCCTGGATGGAGAGCGGAAAGCCGATCGCGATCGGACCCTTCCCCGGCTGACCACCGTCGTCCGGGAGGGCCGCCGTCACCCGGGACGCAGCAACAGCGCTTGGTCGCCCTTCAACCGCCCGTCGAACGGCTCGCCCTCGCCCGCCCCGTCGCTGGCCACCTCCACCGTCCACCGGCCCTCCACCGGCACGTCGACCTCCTGGCCGCCGAAGTTCACAGCCACCACCCGGCGGTCCTTCTCCGCGGCGCGCTCGTAGGCCAGCACGCTGGGTGGCGCCGGAAGCAGGTCGCATCCTCCCCGGAGGAGGGCGGGACTGGCGTTCCGGGCCGCCAGCAGGCGCCGGTAGAGGTGGAGGACGGATCCGGCGTCGCTGCGCTCCGTCTCGACGTTGCGGACCTCGGGCTCGGGCGGCCACGGAAGCCACGGCTCGACGGGCTCGGCCGCCCCGGCCGCTGACGCTCCGCCCCACCCGCGGGTGGGCGAAGGGTCCCAGGGAATGGGGGCGCGACAGCCGTCGCGGCCTCCGGGGTCGACCACGCGGTGGGCCGGAATCTCGGCGTCCTCCAGGCCCAACTCCTCGCCGGCGTAGAGGAAGGGAGTTCCCCGGAGGGTCAGGAGCAGGACGGCCGCCGCACGGGCCCGGGCTTCGGACCCGTACCGGCTGCGGTGGCGGACGTTGTCGTGGTTGGACAGCGTCCACGTGGGCCAGCCGTCCACCGGGCCCAGCTCGGCCGCCACCCGCTCGACCGTGGCCCGCCACGCCGCCGCCTCCCACGGCGAGTAAAGGGAGGTGAAGTCGAAAGCCAGGTGGAGCTCGTCTCCCTGGCCGAGGTAGCGCACCACCTGCTGGGTGGAGAGCAGGTACACCTCGCCGACCATCATGCGGTCGCCGGGATAGCTGTCGACCAGGCGGCGCAGGTTCTGCAGGAGGACGTGGACGTCGGGATGGTCGTTGGTGCTCGAACGCGGGAGGACGCTCCCGGGCGGGTCGTCGGCCAGGTCGGGACCCTTGGCCAGGCCCTGGACGACGTCGATCCGGAAACCGTCGACGCCCCGATCCAGCCAGAACCGCAGCACGCCGTGCATCGCCTCCACCACCTCGGGGTTCCGCCAGTTGAGGTCGGGTTGCTCGGGGAGGAACAGGTGGAGGTACCACTGGTCGGTGGGCGGGTCGTAAGTCCAGGTGTCGCCTCCGAACGCGGCCCGCCAGTTGTTGGGCCGGCCTCCCAACCCC
>JAIVIH010000114.1 GCA_020200615.1 Actinomycetota bacterium
GCCGATGAGGAACCGCAGGGCCTGAGGGAAGGTGTACATGGCCACCGCCGCGCCAAGGGCGAAGAGGAGCAGGGACGCAGCGATGAAGGGGATGGCGTAGCGCTTCTCCTTCTTGTGGAGGCCGGGCGTGACGAACCGCCACAGCTCCCACAGCACGACGGGCGAGGCCAGGGCCAGGCCACCGAAGCCGGCGATCTTGAGCCGGGTGGTGAAGCCCTCGAGGGGATCGGTGATGATCAGGGTGGTTCGCCCGGTGATGTCGGTGTACGGCGCGATCAGGAAGTCGAGTATCCGGCTGTAGAGCAGGAAGGCGACGATCCCGCCGAGCACTATGGCGATGACGCACACGATGATCCGCCGACGCAGCTCGGCCAGGTGCTCGAAGAGCGACATCCGCGCCCCGGAGAGATCGTCGTCGGGATCTCCGGGATCTCCGGTGAAGGCGGCGATGGTGGCCCCTACCGGCCGGCGGGAACGGCCGCCATCGGGGGGTCAGGCACGAGCGTCGGGTTGAGCCTCGGTCGAAGAAGGCACCGGAGGACCGGCCTCGGGCTCGGGGGCCGCGGCGGGCTCGGCTGCCGCGGCGGGCTCGGGCTCGGGAGTGGCGGTGCCGGTCACGTCGAGGACGGTGGGGGGCGGCTCGGCGTCACCGGTCACCGGAGCCAACGGGCTGGCGGGGACCGTGGGTGCGGGAGGCTCGTTGAACGCCTGGTTCATCTCGTACTTCATGTCCTGGCTCCATCGCCTGACCTCGGCCAGAGCCTTCCCCACCTGGCGGCCGGCCTCGGGCAGGCGCTTGGGGCCGAGGAAGATGAGGGCGACGACAAGGATGACGAGGATCTCTGCCGGGCCGAGAGAGGTCGGCATGGCAGGAGTCTACTGGCGGCGCTTTTCCTCCAGGGACTCGGCCAGGTGGCTGACGTCCTCCCCCAGGCGCGACAGCCGAGGCCCCATGTCTCCCAGATCGGAGAGCCCGCTGCGGACGTCCTTGATGGCCGCTTGCAGCTTGATGAAGGACCGGATCAGGAAGTAGAGGCCCACGCCCAGCAGGGCGAGGACGGGGATGAACCAGAGGACTTCCATGGCCCAGATGGTACGGCACCGGCCGCGGAACTGCCCGGTACAGTCCCCGGCGTCGAACCCCTCCGTCGTCCGCCCATCACCTTCGCCCACCGCGGCGGACGGGGCCACGGTCCCGATAACACCATCGAGACCTTTCAGCGCGGCCTGGAGCTGGGGGCAACGGGTCTCGAGACGGACGCGTGGCTGACGGCGGACGGTGTGGTCGTGCTCGACCACGACGGGTCGTTGAGGCGCAGGCTGAGGCGGCGCCGGATGGCAACCCTGCGGCGTGACGAGCTTCCCGCCTCGATCCCTAGCCTGGCCGAGCTCTACGCCGCCTGCGGGACGGGCTTCGAGCTGTCCGTCGATGTCCGCGACCCGCGCACCGGCCCCGCCGTCATCGAAGTCGCCCGCGAGGCCGACCCCGGAGCGCCCAAGCACCTCTGGCTGTGCCACCACGACTGGAAGCGGCTGGCCCAGTGGCGGGGGGAGAGGGCGCCGAGCGACGGGCCGCAGAGCTGGCCCGGACCGGCGTCGACGCCATCAACCTCCACTACACGGACTGGAGCGGAGGTCTGACCGCCCTGTTCCACCGGTTCGAGCGCCTGGCCTTCGGCTGGGACGCTCAGTACGAGCGGGTCCTTCGCGAGCTGCTGGGCGTGGGTATCGACGGGATCTGCAGCGATCACGTGGACCGCATGGTGGCGGTCGTGGGCCTCGGGCGGAAGGGATGAGGCACAGAGACATCCGAGACCCCGCAGCGTGGCTCTGCGGGGTCTCGGATCCGGCGGGGCAGGCAGTTGCTACCCGCCGAAGGGGAATCCGCCCATCATGTTGAAGGGAAACCCGTCACCCATGAACGGCAAATCTCCGGGAAATCCCGTCGGGACGGGGAGGCCGCTGGGGATGCACGAGGCGACGTCCAGACCGCCCACGTCGGGAATCGCCGTAGGCAGCTGGCCAGTCAGGCTGCTCACAAAGCCCAGGATCTCGGAGATGCATGCGTTCAACCCGAAGGGCAGGGGAAGGCCCTCCACGATCTCGGAGACGCAGCCCACGATGGCTGTACCGATCCCGCTGATCCGCGCGGGATCCACCGCCGGCAGTCCTGTAACCAGGTCCATGATGGGGGCGAGGCAGCTCATCACCTGGGCGGGAATCTGCGCGAGACCCGACAGATCGGGCAGGTCGGGCAGAGATACGCCCGGAATGGGCAGGGACGCCGACGGCAGGGACGGGGTGAAAGCCGCGGAGGCCTCGCCTGCGCTGCTCGCCGCGGCCGTGGCCGAGACAGATCCCGCCGGTGTCGTGACCGAAGCCTCGCCGCCCGCCTGAGCCGCAGCCGCATCGGAGGCGACAGAAGGGGCCGAGGACAGGGTGGTGGCAACCTGCTCGGTGACGCCCTCGGTGATGGCGGCCGCGGTGGTGGCGTCCTCGGAGGGCAGGACGACGGCGGTGGCGCCGGCGACGGTCATGGTGAGGGCTGCCGTGGTGGTGGCGACGGCAACCTTCGCCGCCGTCCCCAACCCCGCCAGCTTGGTGATGAGCCCGGCTATCAATCCCGTTGCAAACATTGATGACTCCTTTGTCTCGTCGTTTGATTCAGTGTCGGCAGGCGATGCCTAAGGCGAGGCAAAGTCCCGCGTAAACCCTCGGTTTGGATGCCGCGCCACCTCCGTGGGCGATTCCGCAGGCGGTAGCGTCGGGCCCGTGACCACGATCGCCGTGGTGGAGGACGACGCTCACATTCGTGCCGCCGTCGCTCGAGGTTTGACCGAGCGAGGCCACGTCGTGCTGGGAGCGTCGACCGGGCTCGGCGGGTTGGCCCAGATCGTGGACCAGCGTCCGGACGTGGTCGTCCTCGACCTCGGCCTTCCCGATATAGACGGCCTCGAGCTTCTGCGCATGCTGCGGGCCGTGAGCAGCGTGCCCGTGATCGTGGCCACCGCCCGCGACGACGAGCGGGACATCATCCGCACCCTCGACGCCGGCGCCGACGAGTACGTGGTCAAGCCCTATTCGGCCGACCAGCTCGATGCCCGCATTCGGGCCGTGCTGCGCCGAGCCAAGGGCGAGGACGTGGACGCGCCCGTCCTGATCGGAGGGCTGACCATGGACATCCGCAGCCGGGTGGCCACCATCGACGGGCAGCCCATGGACCTGAGTCGCAAAGAGTTCGACCTGCTGTGGCACCTGGCCAGCCGCCAGGGCGAGGTGGTCTCCAAGCGTGAGCTCCTCGCCGCCGTGTGGCGGCAGCCCTACGGCGGGCCCGAGAAGACCATCGACGTCCACCTGTCGTGGTTGCGCAGCAAGCTGGGAGAGTCGGCCAGATCGCCGCGCTATCTGCGCAGCGTCCGGGGGGTGGGCGTGGTGCTGGCCGACCCGGGCACCGCGTGAGGGTCCGCCTGGCAGTGACGGCGGCGGCGGTGACGGCCATGATCGTCCTGGCCTTCTGCATCCCCCTGACCCGGCTCATCCAGGTCGTGGCGGCCAACCGGGCCCTGGAGGCGGCCAAGCTCGAGTCCCGCTCTCTGGGCGGCGCCATCAGCGCCGTGCCCGGCCAGCAGGCCACGATCGCTCAACTGGTGGAACAGGCCAACGCCGGCAATCCCCGGCCCATCACCGTCTACCTCCCCGACGGCACCGTGCTCGGCCCTCAGGTGCCCGTTGACGCTGAGGTCGAGCTGGCTCGCAAGGGCCGCTCGTTCACCGCCGCCGCCCCGGACGGTGGCCGCGACGTGCTGGTCGGGATCGCGGGAGCCGACCCGAGCGCCACGACCGTGATCCGGGTGCGGGTGGACGCCTCGCTGCTGACCCGGGGCGTCACCCGGGCCCGGGCCATCGTGCTCGCCATCGGTGCTGCGGTGGTGGTCATCGCCGTCATGCTCGCCGACTGGCTGGCCCGGTCGGTCCTCAGGCCGATGGGCGACCTTCTCTCCGTCACCCGGCGGCTCCAGCAGGGTGAGCTGGGGGCGCGGGTCGACCCCGCCGGCCCTCCCGAGGTGGCCGAGGTGGGCGTCGCCGTAAACGGCTTGGCCGATCGGGTGGGCCTGTTGCTGGCGGCCGAACGGGAGGCGGCCGCCGACCTGTCCCACCAGCTGCGGACCCCTCTCACCGCTCTCCGGCTCGACGCCGAGGGCCTGCCGTCGGCCAAGGACAGGATGCGCATCGCCAGCGACGTCGACCGTCTCGAACAGGTCGTGACCCGGGCCATCGAGGAGTCTCGCGACAGCTCGCGCCGCCACGGAGAGCGCCGCCGCGAGCGGGGCTCGTGCGACCTGGGCCAGGTGGTCCGTGACCGCCTGGGGTTCTGGTCGATCCTCGCCACCGATCAGGGCCGGGAGTGGTCGTTGGACGTCCCGCCCGGCCGCCAGCCCATCGGCGTGTCGCAGAAGGACCTGGACATCTGCCTCGACGCCCTGCTGAACAACGTCTTCACCCATACGCCCGACGGCGCGTCGTTCTCGGTCGAGGTGGCCGGCGGGAACGGTCGGGACTGGACGCTGGTCGTCCAGGATGCGGGACCGGGACTACCGGGCAACACCCTTCCGGCCCGAGGCGCCAGCGGCGGGTCGGGCACGGGCCTGGGGCTGGACATCGTGCGCCGGACGGCTGAGGCTTCCGGCGGCCACCTGTGGGCAGGACGGTCGCGCTTCGGCGGGGCCCGCATCGAGGCGACCTTCGGCCCGCCCGCCGGATACGGAGGGGCCAGGTGACGCCCGGGCGGTCAGGTTAGGGCGCCCCCGGCGCCTGCCCTCCCTGGGG
>JAIVIH010000115.1:0-3311 GCA_020200615.1 Actinomycetota bacterium
ACCCGGTACTGATCGGCGCCCCGGTTCGGCACGGACCCACCCTGGTGTGGCGCACCGAGGTCACGTCTGGCGGCGACGACCCGATGCGGGAGCTCGTGCTGGTGGATGCCACAACGGGGGGCGTGGCGCTGCACTTCGACCAGATCGCCCACGCCCGAGACCGCCGCATCTGCGATCGCAGCAACGTGGTGAACCCCGATGAGGTCTGCGTGGCGCCCTACACCCGGGTCGAGGGTGACCCTCCGACGGGGACCGCGGACGTCGACTCCGTCTACACCTACTCAGGGAACGTCTACGACTACTTCTCGGGCAACTTCGGCCGTGACGGCCTGGACGGCGCGGGCATGCCCCTCATCTCCACCGTCCGGTACTGCCCCACCTTCTTCGAGTGCCCTTACAACAACGCTGTCTGGACCGGATCGCAGATGGTCATGGGCGAGGGCTTCTTCGCCGACGATGTCGTGGGCCACGAGTTCGCTCACGCCGTCACCGAACGCGAATCCAACCTCTTCTATTACTTCCAGGCCGGCGCCATCAACGAGTCGCTGTCGGATGTTTTCGGCGAGCTCTTGGACCTCGGCAACGGCCTGGGCAACGACAGCCCCGAGGTCCGGTGGATCATGGGCGAGGACATCGGCTCCGGAGCGGTCCGCAACATGGCCAACCCTCCGGCGTTCTTCCATCCCGATTCCATGGAGAGCTCGAACTACTGGACGGGCTACGGCGACAACGGCGGAGTCCACCAGAACAGCGGCGTCAACAACAAGGCCGCGTTCCTGATGACGGACGGAGGGACGTTCAACGGCATCACCGTGACCGGACTCGGCACCACCAAAGTGGGGCACATCTACTACGAGGCCAACGCCAACCTTCTCGTCTCCGGCAGCGATTTCAAGGACCTGTTCCAGATCCTCCCGCAGGCGTGCCTCAACAAGGTGGGCACGGCCGGTATCACCGTCGCCAACTGCACCGAAGTCGAGAGGGCGGTATCCGCCACCAAGATGAACCAGCCGGTGCAGGACGGTGGCGCGCTGGAGGCGCCGATATGCAACACCGCCGTCACTCCGACGGACCTCTTCGTGGACAACATGGAGAACCCCGCCAGCGGGAACTGGACGTTCGCCGGCGGTGATGACGGATGGGCCTACGACATCGGCTACGCCACCAGCGGGGTCCGCTCTCTCTACACGCCCGGTCCGGAGGTGGCGAGAGACCTGACCGCGACCCGTACAGGAGCCGTGGTGCCTCCCGTCGGCGCCACCACGTACCTCTGGTTCAACCACTCCTACGACCTGGAGGGGAACTACGACGGCGGCGTGGTCGAGTACAGCACCAATGGGGGCGGATCGTGGACCGACGCCGGTCCGCTCTTCGTGAACAACGGCTACAACCGCACCAACAACGAGGGACCGCTGGTGGGCCGGCAGGTCTTCTCGGACTTCAGCGCCGGGTACGGATCGAGTCGCCTGAACCTGAGCTCCCTGGCCGGCCAGAGCCTCCGCTTCCGGTTCCGGGTGGCAACCGATAGTTCCGTCGGTACTCTCGGGTGGCTCATCGACGACGTCCGGGTCTACACGTGCGCAACGGCTGCCGGAACGGGCACGACCGGTGTCAGCTCGAACTCGGCCGAGCCGGGGGACGCCATTTCCGTCAGCGCCACGGGGGTGGCGTCGGCCAGTTCGCCCTACCGAATGCGGATGGGCAATTCGGCGGCAAGCTGCAACACGTCGCCCCTGTTGCTGGGGGGAGCGGTGAACTCGACGGCCGGCTTCAACATCCCCACCGTCCAGCGGATCATCCCCGTGAACTCGACCTCCGGTGTCCGCTGGCTCTGCTGGGTGGCCACCGGCAACACCACCAACCACTCGGTGCCGGCCCAGGTGACCATCGTCTGAGGCTCGTGGTCCTACTCGGGCCGCAGCCAGAGGACGGCGAGGGGCGGCAAACGGAGAGGGGCGGAGAAGGGCTGGCCGTGCCACGCGTCCTCCTCGGCCGTGACCGTCTCCGACAGCACCACGTCGCTCCCGCCGAAGCGGGCTGAGTCGGAGTTGAGCTCGTGCCGCCACGGGCCACCACTGGGCAGCCCGATCCGGTAGTTGTCCCGCACCACGGGGGAGAGGTTGGCGACGCAGGCCAGGGGGCTGCCCGTCCTGGAGAACCGGAGGAAGGAGACGACGTTGGAATCGCGGTCGGCGGCGTCGATCCAGCGGAACCCGTCGGCCGTGAAGTCGCGTTCCCAGAGAGCGGGGAGGGAGAGGTAGGCGCGGTTGAGCGCCCGCACCAGCTCCTGCATCCCGGCGTGCTCGGGGTACTGCAGGAGGTCCCAGGGGATGCTCGTCTCGTAGGACCACTCCTCGGACTGGGCGATCTCGCCGCCCATGAACAGGAGCTGCTTCCCGGGGTGGGCCCACATCCAGGCCAGGAGCGTCCGCAGGTTGGCCGCCTTCTGCCACCGGTCGCCCGGCATCTTGTCCAGGAGGGACTTCTTGCCGTGAACGACCTCGTCGTGGGACAGGGGGAGGATGAAGTTCTCGGTGAAGGCGTAGAGGAGGCCGAAGGTCAGGTCGTCCTGATGGTGGCTGCGGTGTACGGGATCCTTGGCGAAGTACTCCAGGGTGTCGTGCATCCACCCCATATTCCACTTGTAACCGAAGCCGAGCCCGCCCACCGAAGTGGGCTGGGACACCTGGGGGAAGGAGGTGGACTCCTCGGCCGCGGTGAACGCCCCCGGGTGCTGGCCGTAGACGATCTCGTTGAACTCCTTGAGGAAGGAGACGGCCTCGAGGTTCTCCCGTCCGCCGAACTCGTTCGGGATCCACTCGCCTTCCTTGCGGGAGTAGTCCAGGTACAGCATCGAGGCCACCCCGTCGACCCGCAGCCCGTCGACGTGGCACTCCTCCAGCCAGAAGAGGGCGTTGGAGAGGAGGAAGTTACGCACCTCGTGGCGGCCGAAGTTGAAGATCAGGGTTCCCCAGTCGGGGTGCTCACCGAGGCGAGGGTCCTCGTGCTCGTAGAGGGGGGTGCCGTCGAAGCGGGCCAGGGCCCAGTCGTCTTTGGGGAAGTGGGCCGGTACCCAGTCGATGATGACGCCGATGCCGCGCCGGTGGAAGGCGTCCACCATGGCCCGGAAGTCGTCGGGCGACCCGTGGCGGGCGGTGGGGGCGTAGTAAGAGGTGACCTGGTACCCCCAGGAGCCGTCGTAGGGGTGCTCGGGGATGGCCATGAACTCGACGTGGGTAAACCCGAGGTCGGCCACGTAGTCGGGCAGTCGCTCGGCCAGCTCCCGGTAGGAGAGCTGGCGGTTCCCCTCG
>JAIVIH010000115.1:3466-5025 GCA_020200615.1 Actinomycetota bacterium
GTTAAAGAGCGGGGTCTCGTCGCGGCTCGCCATCCAGTCGCCGTCGCCCCACTTGTGCCCCGGCTTGCTGATGATGCTGTCGGTGGTGTCGGGAAGGGCGGTGGCCAGAGCCATGGGGTCGGCCTTCAGGGTGAGGTGCCCGGCGCCCGTGAGGATCTCGTACTTGTAGCGGCCGCCGGGCTCGAGCCCGGGCACGAACAGCTCCCAAACGCCCGACGAGCCCAGGGCGCGCATGGGGTTGAGGCGGCCGTCCCAGAGGTTGAAGTCGCCAACCACCCGCACCGACTGCGCGTTGGGGGCCCAGACGGCGAAGGACGTGCCCGCCTCGCCTTCGTGGGTCCGGACGTTGGCCCCGAGCACCTTCCACAGGTTGCGGTGCCGGCCCTCGCCGAAGAAGTGCAGGTCCTGGTCGCCCACCGTGGGGCCGAACCGGTAGGGGTCGACGAACTCGTGGGCGTCCCCCTGGGGGTACTCGGCCCGGAGCCGGTATCCGGACTCGGCCTCCGGCGCCTCGGTGACGTAGACCCCGGCCTCGTGGAGGAGCCTCATCTCGACCTGTTCGCTCGAGGGGAGGATCACCTGCATGGCGCACGCGGCAGGCCGGTAGGCGATCACCCGGCCGTCGTGGAAGCCGAGGACCTGGTGGGGATCCCGGTGCCGACCGGCGATCACGGTGCCGACATCGGCGATGACAGGACTGGCCATGAGAGCGCCTCCGTGATGAACCGCCTCGAATGATGGCCTACCTGACCGGGCGACGAGCCCATCGGCGCAGACCCCGGGTTTCATTCCCGGTCAGGACGGTAGGTACAGACGATATGCCTCCGCCTGGCCTCCCTGCTGTGCCGGGCGAACGGTTGGTGCGCCGCTCGACTGCTGACGGAGGAGAACATGCCTGACATCCCGCTCTCCGAGCCACCCCCGGATCCGGCGCTGGAAGCGCTGCGCTCACTGCCCGACCGCTACCGGGCGGTGCTGGCCGGCGACCGGGACCGCGCCGACCCCGCCGAGCTGGCTGCGCTCGAGGAGGCGGCCCGCACGCGCGACGTGCTCGGCGCGGCGGCCCAGCGCGTGGAGCGCCTGCTGGAGGACAGCCGGCCCGTGTCCGACGCTGTCCCTCCGGGAGGTCCCCGGCGGGGGCCGACCGAGTGGGACCCCGAGGTCGTGTTGGAGATAATGGACACCAACGCCGAGCGCGTGGCCCGGCTGGTCGGAGCCATCCCCGAGAGCGCGGGCGATCGCGTGGGAGTGCGCGAGGGCCTGGAGTCCATCACGCACGAGATCGTGAACGAGGCGGCGAGCGAAGGGGAGAGGTCGCTGCGGAACTCCGAGCGGGCCGTCGGAGGCACGCCGAACGGCGCCGACCGCCGGGACCCGCGGCCGGACCCGCCGTCGCGGTAATCTGAGAACGTCTCGACCAGGAGGTAACCCTGTGCTGCAGGACCGTACGCTCCGGCCCGTCGAGCGGCGGGTCCTCCGCCTGACGAGCGAGGGCGTCGACGACACCGAGATCGGTCGCCGGTTCCGGCACAGCCCCGAGTGGGTGGCCCGGGTCCGGG
>JAIVIH010000116.1 GCA_020200615.1 Actinomycetota bacterium
GTACCCGCCAGCGCCGCCTGAGCTCCTCGGCCGACGCACCGACGGCTTCTCAGCCCACGGCGACCTTGGCCGTGCAGAAGGCGCAGCGGGTGGCGGCGACCGGAATCGAGCTGAGGCACTCCGGGCAGTCCCGGGTGGTCGACTCGACCTCGGGCTCCGTCTTGCGGCGCGCCATCAGGTTGTTGACCGGCTTCACGACGAAGAAGAACAGCACGGCGGCGACGATGACGAAGCCGATTATGGAGTCGATGAACGCGCCGTAGCGGAAGCGCGAGCCGCTCACCTCGAAGTCCATCTCCGCGAAGCTGGCGGCGTCGCCCGGTATGGCGAGGAACGGCGTCAGCAAGTTCTCCGTGAACGATGAGATGACAGCGGTGAACGCCGCACCGATGGCCACCCCGATGGCCAGGTCGATCACGTTGCCCCGCAGAATGAACGCCTTGAAGTCCTGCAGCATGCCCGCCCTTCCTCAGTCGATTCCGCAGGCGGAGTCTCGCGCCGACGTCAGAGGTCCTGGTAGAGCAGCACCCGCCAGCCCCCGCTCGACTCGTCCTCGGGCATGAAGTCGGGGAGGAAGCGCAGGCAGCGGCAGCCGGTCAGGCGGGTGTAGAGAGCGAGAACGGGATCGTGGAGAAAGTCTTCCGGCGGCGGAAACTCGCCTGTCTGCAGGTAGCGCGCCACCATCTGCTTCACGGCCGGCCTGGCCCGCACCTGCTCGTTCCCGTTGTACGACGGCAGCGGACCGTCGGCCACCGCCCGCGTCAGACCCTGTTCCCGCCCGCGGTCGAAGGCGGAGTGGATCAGGAGCCGCGAGTTGGGCATCCCCCGGGCCGCCGGATCGATCCCGATGCTGTACAAGCAGAGGGTGTCGGCGTCGGCGGGGACGGGCTGGGTGGAGTAGCTGTCGAAGTTCTTCGGAAAGCCGCTCATGTCGTCGGGATCGAACCGGACGGCCGAGAACCCGATCGTGCCCATCAGCCGCCCGTCTTCTGTCGTCCCCAGCATCTGGTGGCCCAAGGAGAACCGGTGGAGGATCTTGGCCCTGCTCGCCTGCATGGCAGGGTCGAAGGCCCTTACCTCCAGGTCCATCACCTGGTCGATGTCCTCTGGGCCAAGAGTGACCAGTCGCCGAACGGGGAAGTCGCTCACCGGACTCGGGCACCCGGGAGCATGACTCCCCGTCGAAGCAGGTTGGCAGACGTGCCGCCAGTCTGATGGCTTCCGCCGCGGCAGGGCCAGGCTGGGTGTAGTCGTCCAAGCGAGCCTCCGGCTCCGTAGAACAGGTGTGGGACCCGTAGAGCCGATATTCAACGACCTCGACGCCGGTGGACGGTTCCACCGGGACAGCGCCCTGGGCCGGATCTTCCATCCCGGGTCGGTTTCCTTCCGGGAGATCTCGCCCAAGGACAGCCTGCACATCTCCGTCCTTCCCGGGAACCGCCTGTCGGTCCACGTCGACCGACTGTCCCCCCTGGTCGTCCGCGCCGATCGGTGCCGCTACTCCGCCGCAAGGGTGGTGGGAGGCGGGCGCCGGAGTCGAGGATGAGGGCACGCTGACCGTCACCGTGAAGGGCCTGTCCTGCCGGGAGGCGCTACCGTCGACCAGGTGACCGAGCCCGCCAAGCGTCCGCCCGCATTCGTGATGTCGTGCGCCTTCGGGGTCATCGGAGCCGTCCTGCTGCTGACCGGCCTGGCGACGGGCTCGGAGCCCGTACTGATCACCGCCGGCGCCGGGGGGGCGCTGTCCCTCGTGTGCGCGCTGGTGTGGAGATCGCAGCTGATCGACGCTTGGCGGGGCGCCCGCCGGCAGGGCTGAAGACGGGCGATGTGGTGGGTCAGGCCGTGTCGAACGCGGCTTCGTAGCGGAGCTCGCCGGAGGTGTCCAGGACGCGGATGGCCCGCAACGACCGGGCCGGCGCGTCGACCGTGACTCCCAGCGTGGCCTGGCCTCCCTGGAGCCGGAGGTGCCCGACGGGGGCGGGAGGCCCGCCGCCGGCCGTCACCACCTCCACCTCGTAGTCGGCTGTCCACTCCCGAGGGGCTTCGAGGGAGACGAAGATCCAGGCCTGGGGATCGCCGAAGGCGAAGGCCCGGCAAGTGGCGCGGCCACTGGCGCTCACATCCAACGCGGTGCGCACTTCGTTCCTGACCTCGGGCTGCGGGGCGGCGGTCAGGCCCGCGATCAGCCCCGCTCCCCCGACCACGACCAACGCCGCGGCGGCGACGGCTGTGCGAAGACGGGACCTCCCCGGCTTGCGGTCCGGCCGCCGCTCCATGGGAGCGCCCGTGGCCGCCAGCACGCGGGACTCGAAACCGATCGTGGGTTCGGCCTCGGGGGCGAGGAGGAGGAGGTCGTCCGCCACCGTGGCCAGCTCGTCCACCAGGCGCTGGCAGCCCCGGCAATGACCGAGGTGGGCCAGGGCCGAAGCCCGCTCGCCGGCCGACACGACCCCGAGGGCCAGCTCGGCGGCGAGGACCTCCACGTCGCGGCAGTCGAGGACGTCTTCGGTCATTCGCCCGCGCCTCGCTGGTGGTTGAGGGTGTCACGCAGCTTGAGCAAGCCGGACCGGACCCGGGTCTTGGCCGTGCCCACGGGGATTCCCCTCCGATTCGCTGATCTCCCGGGCGGTGCGGCCGCACAGCGCGGCCAGAAGGAGCGCCCGGCGCTGCCCCTCGTTCAGACCGGCGAGGGCCGTCCGCACCCTGCCCACTTCGACCGTGTTCTCGGCCGTGATCGCGGGCGAGCCGTCGGGGCCTCCGGCGATCATGCCCAACGAAGCCAGCAGCTCGGGGTCGAGAGGCTGCGTGCGGCGCATGCGGACGGCGTCGACGGCCAGGTTGCGAGTTATGGTGAGGAGCCAGGTGCTCACCGCGCCCTTGCGGGGGTCGTAGGCGGCGGCATGACGCCAGGCCCGTAGAAACGCTTCCTGGGAGACGTCCTCGGCGAGGGCGCTGTCCCCCACAATGGCCCGGGCCAGGCCGCAGACCCGGGCCTGGTGGCGCCGGATGAAGGCGGCGGCGGCGTCGGGGTCACCGACGGCGAACCCGGCCAGCAAGGCGTCGTCTGGCGCGGCGCGCATCGCCCACAATGGTAGGCCCGGACCACGCCCGATGGTCGGCAGGGCCTGAGTCGCTGCGCTCAACTAGGTTTGCACCCGCTATGCCCCGGATCGAGATCGAGCTCACCAGCTCGCGTGCCGACGGCAGCTGGACCTGGCGGGCGGCAGGAGCTCGCCAGCCCAAGGGCACGTTGGACGGGAAGCTGCTCACTGCCGGCGCCAAGGTCGGCGACGTGGTGAGGGCCGACGTCGAGGTGGATGTCGACGGGATGGCGGTGACCGCCGTGCTCCCGCCCAAGTCCAAGAAGGCCGACGAGGGCCGGCTCGAATACATCGGGCCGCCGGTCAAGGAGGCGACAACCGGGCTGAACTGGGCCGACTTCGACGGCACCGATCGCCAGCGGCGCTCGGGCTCGGGCGGTCGGGACCGGCCGGGGGCCGGAGGTGGTCGGAGGGACAGGCCCGGCGGGCAGGGACGTCCTGGTGACGGCCGCCCCGGCGGTGGACGTCCTGGTGACGGCCGCCCCGGCGGTGCACGACCCGGCGCGGGACGGCCTGAGGGACGCCCTTCGAGCGCCGGAGGACCGGGGTCTGGCGGCCCCGGTTCCGGTGGCCCGGCCCGAGGCCGAACCGAAGGCGGGCGCACCGAGGACGGTCGTCCCGGCGGCGGTCGGCCGGCAGGGGGCAGACCGGCGGGTGGGCGGCCCGCCTCGGCGGGAGCTCGGGGAGAACGCTCGGGACCGCCGCGCGACCGTGAACACCGCAGCGCTCCTCCGCCGACGCCCAAGCCCCGGCCCAAGCGGCTCAACGCCGGCCGGGCCCACCGGGACGAGGTGCTGGCCAGTCTTCCGGCCGAGGAGCAGCTGATCGCCGAGCATCTCCTGCGGGGCGGAATTCCTGCGGTACGCCACGCCGTCGAGGAGCAGAATGCCGCGGCTCGGGCGGCGGGCTCGCCCGAGGTCAAGGCCGACGCCCTGATGGGCATCGCCGAGCGCCTCATGCCCCGCCTGAGGGCGGCCGAGTGGCGGGACCGGGCCGAGGCCGCCGTCACCCAGGCCGAGGAGATCGCCCTCCGGGACCTGAGGACGCTCGTCGCCAGCTCGGATGCCGTGGGCCGGGACGAGGCGAGCCGCGAACTGGTCGACCGCCTGCGTCATGTCCTCGACGAGCGCAGCGCCAAGGAGCGCGACACCTGGCTCGGAGAGATCACCGAGGCCATGGAGGCGGGCCGGGTCGTGCGGGCCCTGCGGGCCAGCGGTCGCCCTCCGGAGCCAGGCGTGCGTTTCCCGACGCCCCTGGCCGAGCGCCTGGGCGCGGCCGCCAGCGAAGCCATGGCCGCCGACGTGGCCCCCGACCGCTGGGGTGCGGTGCTGGAGGCCGTCTGTGCCTCGCCCGTCCGGCGCCTGGTCCGTCCCCAGGGCCTGCCGGCCGAGGCTCCTCCCGAACTGGTGACCGCCGCCCGCCAGGCGGCGGAACGGGTACCGGGTCTGGTCCCCCTGGTCGGTGCCCCGCCCCCGTCCGGCCGCCGGGCGGGCGGTCCGGCTCGAGGCAAGGCTTCGGGCCCGGCTCCTCCCGGTGGGCGGCCTCCCGGGCCGCCGCGCCGCGCACCCATCCCCCCGCCGCCGACGGGCGTCATCGGGGGATCCCGCCCGGCGCCGAAGAGGGCGGCCGAGGCCCAACCGACCGCGCCCGAGGCCCACGCCGCCGGCGCGGATCACGAAGTGATGGTCGGGACCGATCCGCTCCACCCATCCCACCAGCCGGTCGCAAACGCCCTCGATGCCGGTTTCCTCGGCCAGCTCCCGGACCACGGCCTCGGCCAGGGTCTCCCCCGGCTCCACCCGGCCTCCGGGTATGGACCACTCCCCCGCCGCCGGCCCGGTGCCCCGGCGGATCAGAAGTAGCCGATCGTCCAGGACGGCAATGGCGCCCACACAGGTCTCGACCCGCAGCGGACCTGATCCCCCGCTCATGCCGGCGGGCGCAGGGAGTGGTGCATGACGATCTTGCGGGCGGTGAAGCCCGACTCCTCGAAGAAGTTCTTCGTCAGGCGGTGGCCGGGCAGGGCCATGGCGTCCATCCCGAAGCAGCCCGCCTGCCGGCACCAGCGGATGAGGTCGCCCATCATGGCCTCACCCAACCCGACGCCGCGGGCCTCCATGTCCACGAAGATGTCGTCGACCACGCCGAGAAGGGAGCCGTCGGCCAGGCGCTCGAGGCGACCGACGGCGTAGCCCACGGGGGCCTCGTCGATGGTGCCGACGAGCAGGCGAACGTTCTCGTCTTCGAGGAGCCGGGCCAGATCCTCCTCGATGGGCTCGCGGCGGGCTTCCTGGGCGTGCCAGACGGCGCCCCCCCTCATCGGCGCCAGCTCGGCGATCCCGGCCCTGACCAGCGCGGCTATCGCCGGAAGGTCGGCCTGGGTCGCTTGCCGGGCCGCCTCCATTGCCGTCCTCAGGACGAAGCGGACCGGAGTTGGGCGACCCGGAGCAGCACTGTCTTGCGGGCCCGTGGCCCGGTCGGCCGTCACACGCAGTCCCGGCAGAGGTTGCGGGCGGCGTCGGCCAGCTGGCTCGGGTGCTTCAGGAGGAAGCACGACTCGCAGACGAACTCGCCCGGTCGCTTGGGCAGGACCTTGATGGAGCCCTCGACCCGCTCCTCGGCGTCCGGGGTCTCCTCGTCCTCGTCCTCCTCCTCGTCCACGGCGACCAGGCGGTCTTTGAGGATCACGTCCAGCCCGGCCTCGACGTCGTCGGGGTCGATGACGTCTTCGTCCT
>JAIVIH010000364.1 GCA_020200615.1 Actinomycetota bacterium
GGCCTGGCTGCATCCGAGATCCACGGCGGCGAGCGGGATGCCCGAAGACAAAGGACTGAATATGGAGGAACGACGAGCAACTGGGCGGCCCGCTCAGCCCCGCGAACCGAGGAGCTGCAGAATGACGAAGGGCAATCGTGCGCGTGCTCGCAGGACGCCGGTGGCGCTGACGTCGATCGCCTTGGTGGCGTTGGCGCTCACGGCCGTCAGCCAAAGCCCGGCGTCAGGAAGCCACCGCAATGTCACGGCGGTCAAGGGCAGCGCCTTCGGTATACATTCCTTCAACATCTCGCTCTTTGGGGGGCCCCAGGCCGATGTGGGGCCGCGTCCCGCCGTAACGCTGGCGCCCAACGCGTCCAACAGCCCTCAGACGGCCACCGAATCAGACCTATTGGTGCAATTCGGTCCGGCCCGCGTCTTCAGTGCCGCGGGAGGCACCGTGGGCACCTCGGGCAGTTTGGGCCCGGCCGGGTCGGTGACCAGCACGAGCGACGTCCAAGACCTCAACGTGTCGCGCACCGAGATCTTCGGCGAGGACAACCAGGACTGCTGCATCCCTGTCGGTCAGGATGAGGCCGGCAACCTCTACAACAGGCTGGCCCCGCCGGACAATTCTGGAATAGCACCCCAGCCGGCGCGACCGCTTACCGACGTCGCCAGCACGTGCACGGCGTCGGAATCAGGCGTCACCGGCTCGACCACGATCACCAACGGATGGCTCTACCTCGACAACGGATGGGCGGACAGCGACACCATCTACCCCGAGCCGGCCGAGCCCCCGGGTCCCGAAGGCGGCATACAGCTACCCGAGCACGACCCCGTGAAGTTGCTGGTGCCGACCAACCCGGCGCCCAACACCACCCAGGGAGGCCACCTTCACATAGCCCGCAACCACCAGGACGACTACGTGATGGTCTTCAATGAGCAGATCCAGCACCCAGACGGCTCCCTCACCGTCAACGCCCTTCACTACTACTTCGGCTACGTGCTCCAAAACGGCCAACCGGTGCCAAACACCACCGCCATCCTGAGGGGCGAGTTGATCGTCGGCCAGTCGGTGTGCGGCGTGACCCTGGACGGGTCGACTTCGACCTCGGCGACCATTGTCAGCACGACCACCCTCGAACCGGGCGACTCGTTCACGGCCAGCGCTACCGGTGTGGCCTCGGCCAGCTCCTCGTACGTGCTGAGGATGGGCACCACGGCGGCGAACTGTCCCACCGGCCTCGCCCTGGGCGGGCAAAGGAACTCTGACGCCAGCTTCAACATCTCAGGAACCCAGAGGATCATCCCCACGAACTCCACCTCCGGCGCCCGCTGGCTCTGCTGGGTGCGGGTCGGCGACCCGTCCAACCGCTCGACACCGGTCCAGGTCACGATCGTGTGATACCCGTGCGCAGGCCGTAGTCGCGTCGCGCGTAGTTTGCGCGAGTCGGTTCGGTGTGCGTCGGCCGGGCCCATCCCTCATCTCCCCGGCCCAGGTCCAGGCGCAGGCACGGGGCGCAGCGGCCTCTGGGCTCCGGGCCCCGAGGTGGTCCTCAGGGCCGATCCCACTGACGCCAACACGTTCGTCCCCTCCGCTGGAGACCGCCACCGCCCTGGCGACGTCGGAGGCGACTGCAGCCACCGCCACCTTCAGTCCGATCCTGATCGGGTTCCCAACCGCTGCCGCGGACGCCTTCCAGCAGGCGATGGACATCTGGGGCGGCCTCATCAGCTCGCCGGTGCCCATCAAGGTGTCGGCCTCCTTCAGAAAGCGGCCTTCAGCGCGTCGGACACAGTCGGGCACGAGCAGTTCGGCGTGCCGGCGAGAAGGAGGAGGAGGGCAGGAGGCCTACGACGAGTCGCTGTCGGATGCGAAACGAGAACGTGACCGACTCGTCGATGCGGCAACGGCAGCGCTCAGGGAGGTGGACAAGTTCCTGAAGCGTGAGTCCATCTTCTTCGTCCGCTCTGGACCGGACGAGTCGAAGGACCCGAGCCCGGGGAGCCTCGCCAGGCTCAGTGCGGTCTTCGGCCACATCGACGCGGCCCGGAGCGCCGCCAGCAAGAAGCTCTAGCCCGAACCGCTGCCGGTCGACGCCGCGCGCTAGCACCTGCTGCGGACAATCCGCGGACAACGTGGGCCGGCACGCCGTCTGACCTGCCCGTTTCCGCCCAGTCAGCTCTTGAACAGGAAGTCGGCCTCCTCGGGATCGATGAGGAGGCCGACCTCCTCGCGGAGCAGCTCGTGGCGGACCAGCGTCCGATCCTCGTCGACGATGGCGAACGCCACTTCGCGGGCGCGGGCCACCCACTCGCGGTCGCGTCTGAGCGAAGCCAGCTTGAGGTCGCTGTGGCCCTTCTGGCGAGTCCCCAGGACGGTTCCCACCCCGCGGATGTCGAGGTCCACCTCGGCCAGCTCGAAGCCGTCGGTGGTACGCACGAGAGCAGCCAGACGCTCGGCTGAGTCGGGGGTGCTGGCCTCGGCCATCAGGTAGCAGTACGACTCGTCCGCCCCCCTTCCCACGCGCCCCCGTAGCTGGTGGAGCTGGGCGATCCCGAACCGGTCGGCGTCCTGGATGACCATCACGGTGGCGTTGGGGACGTCCACCCCCACCTCGATCACGGTGGTCGCCACCAGGACGTCGAGGTCGCCCCTCCGGAAGTCGGTCATGACCGCCTCCTTGTCCTTGGAGGGCATCTGGCCGTGGAGCAGGCCCAGCCGCAGCTCGGGCCACACCTCCCGGGCCAGCCGTTCGTGCTCGGCCACGGCCGAGCGGGCCTGGATCTTCTCCGACTCCTCGACCAGGGGGCAGACCACGTACGCCTGGCGGCCAGCGACGACCTCCTCCGAGACGCGACGCTCGGCTTCGGACCGCTCGATGGGACCCTGCAGCCAGACGGTGGTCACCGGCCGGCGCCCGGGCGGGAGCTCGTCGAGGGTGGTCACGTCGAGGTCGCCGTAGACAGTCATGGCCGCGGTACGGGGGATGGGTGTGGCCGTCATGACGAGCACGTCGGGGTCGTCCCCCTTGCCCCGCAGAGCGGCCCGTTGCTCGACGCCGAACCGGTGCTGCTCGTCGATGACGACGACGCCCAGGGCATGGAAGGCGACCTTTTCCTCCAGCAGGGCGTGGGTGCCGACCAGGAGGTCGACCGAACCGTCGGACAGGCCGGCCAGGATGCGGACCCGCTCGGCCGCCGGCGTCCGGTTGGTGAGCAGGGCGACCCGGAGCGGACGATCACCGGTCAGGGTGGCCTCGTCGGGAACCGCGAGGTCGCCCAGGAGGTCGCCCATGGCCAGACCGTGTTGCTCGGCCAGCACC
>JAIVIH010000365.1 GCA_020200615.1 Actinomycetota bacterium
GATCGGAGGAGAGCGCCCTGCTTCTGGCCGGTGCCGCTCGGTTCCTGGCTGCCCACACACCGACCCGTCGTGAGCTGCCCCACGTCGTCCGGACGGCCGCCCGCCTTCGACGGGGCGAGGAGCTGTTCGCCGAGTCGTAGTAGCAGTACGGCCTGTCAGCCGGCCCGGTCCGGCCCGGGATGGGGCCCGGCCGCCTCTGCCTCCTGGCGGGTGCGCCATGCGGCCTCGGCGCGCGACAGCACCTCCCGCAACGGCATTCCTGTTCGGCGGGCGGCCCGGGCGGCATCGTCGTGCTCCACCTTGACCCGGCCCGCGCTCACCTTCACCCGCACCGGGATCCCGTCCACGTCGACCTCGGACCCGGAGCGGGCCGCTGGCCAGCGCTCCAGCTGTTGCTGGCGCACTCCCAAGGACCCCGTCTCGGCCATGAGGACCCGACCCACCTGCTCGGCCAGAGCGGGGTCGGCCAGGGCGCTCACCGTGTAGGCGGGACGGCCCTTTTTCATGAGGATGGGCGTGACCCAGGCATCGTGGGCGCCGGCGTCGAGCAGGGCGGAGATGGCATGGGCCAGGACCTCGCCCGTGGCGTCGTCCACGTTGACCTCGAGGAGGAAGACGGGCTGACCATGCTTGTCGGCGGCGCCGACCACAGCCGTCCCCAGCACGACCTGGGTGACGTTGGGCAGGCCGTCCAGCTCCCGCTCCCCAGCTCCGAACCCGGTGGCGGAGATGGTCATGGCCGGGAGGGGGCCGTAGCTCGAGGCGGTGGCCGCCAGCAGGGCGGCGCCGGTGGGGGTGGTCAGCTCCACCCCGACCTCCCGCCCGTACGTGGGCACACCCCGCAGCAGCTCGACCACCGCGGGAGCGGGATTGGGAAGGATGCCGTGCGACGTCCGGATCATGCCCGTGCCCGTGGCGACGGGGCTGGCCCGCACCTCGTCGACTCCCAGGACTTCCAGCGCGGCGCACACGCCGACCACGTCGATGATGGCGTCGATCCCTCCGACCTCGTGGAAGTGGACCTGCTCGGGAGGCCGCCGGTGGAGCCGCCCCTCGGCCTGGGCCAGGGTGGCGAACGTGGCCTGGGCCCGGTCGCGCACCCGCTCGGGGAGCCGGGCCTCGTCGATGAGGCCCGAGATGTGGGCGTACGTCCGCACCACCCCGTCGTCAGTGACGCCGACGACGGCCCTGGTCGCGGCGATGCCGGAGCGCAGCACGGGCTCCACGCTCAGTCGCCAGCCGCCCACGGGAAGGCGTTCGAGCATGGCTCCCACCTCGTCCACGTCGGCGCCGGCGTCGAGGAGGCTGGCCAGAGCCATGTCGCCCGCGATTCCGGAGAAGCAGTGGAACCAGGCGACGGTCCGGGGCCCGGCCGCCGTCACGACCGCCTCACGGAAGCAGCCGGAGGATGGCGCACGCGGCGCCGTAGCCGTTGTCGATGCCGACCACGGAGATGCCGGAGGCGCAGCTGGCCAGCATGGCCAGGAGGGCGGTGATGCCTTCGAATGACGCGCCGTAGCCCACGCTGGTGGGCACGGCCACGACCGGCGCCGCCGTCATCCCGCCCACCAGGCTGGCCAGGGCACCCTCCATGCCGGCCACTACCACGACCGCGTCCGCTTCGTTCAACTCGTCCACCGTCACGAGGAGGCGGTGGATCCCCGCCACCCCCACGTCGGCCACCAGCAGCGGCTGCAGCCCGTGCGCGTTCAGAGTGGCGACGCACTCCTCGGCCACGGGAAGGTCGGCCGTACCCGCCGTCAGCACGAGCACGCGCCCGAGTCTGGTTGGCTGCGTGCGCCACACCAGAGTCCGGCCCGTACGCACTGCTTCGCCGTTGCGGGCGACGGCTGCCGCCGCCTGCGCCTCGTCAGCCCGGGTCAGCAACACCGGGCCACCCGGTTCGGCGAGGAGCTCGGCGACGATGGCGGCGCAGTGCTCCGGTGTCTTCCCCGGCCCGAACACGGCCTCGGGCAGACCCTGGCGCAGAGCCCGGTGATGGTCCACCCGGGCGAAGCCCAAGTCGGCGAATGGCAGCCTTCGCAGCTGGTGGACAGCGTCGTCGGCCGAGAGCGCGCCGGAGCGAACGTCGTCCAGCATCCGGCGCAGGGTCGGCTCGTCCACGGGGCAATTATCGCCGTGACCGCAGGACAGGTGCCCTATCGTGCGGATCGTGACCATCGCCGACGTTGAGCCTGGCCTCCGGATCGGGTTCCTGGGCCCCCCGGGCACCTTCACCGAGGAGGCCCTTCTCGGCCAGCCCGACCTGGCCACGGACGACCTCGTCCCGATGCGCACGTGGCCCGACGTGATGGCGGCCACCACCGCAGGAGAGGTCGACCTCGGCTTCCTGGCCATCGAGAACTCCATCGAGGGCACAGTTCGCCAGGTCCTCGACGGCCTCATCTTCGAGCACGAACTGCTCATCCAGCGGGAGGTCGTGCTATCGATCCGCCAGAACCTGCTCGCTCCTCCGGGCACCACGCTGGCCGACGTGCGCCGGGTGGCTTCGTTTCCGGTGGCGGTTGCACAGTGCCGGCGGTTCCTCACGGAGAACCTGCCCGGAGTCGAGATCGTGGCCGCCACCTCGACGGCCGAGGCGGCCCGGCTGGTGGCCGAGGCGCCGCCCGAGGGGACGGCCGCTATCGGGACGGCCTTAGCGGCCAAGCTCTACGGGCTGGACATCCTCGCTCCCAGCATTGAGGACAGCGCAGACAACACCACCCGTTTCGTGGTCGTGGCTCCCTTTGCCGCCGGCATCCCTGCGCCTACCGGCCACGACAAGACCACGATCGTCTGCTTTCAAGAGGCGGACGAACCCGGCAGCCTGCACGCCATCCTGGGCCAGTTCACGGCCCGCAACATCAACCTGACCAAGTTGGAGTCGCGGCCGACGAAGCACAGCCTGGGCGACTACTGCTTCATCATCGACCTCGAGGGCCACGTCGACGACGAGGTCGTGGCCGACTGCCTGCGCGATCTGCATGCCCAGCTCCGGAACCTCAAGTTCCTCGGTTCCTATCCCGCGGCGGGCGAGCACGGGCCGGCGATCAGGCGGGACGCCGAGGCCTCGTGGCGTGCAGCTGACGAGTGGGTCACCGGCCTCCGGGCCCAGGTGGGACGGTCACCCCGGTAGCCTCAAACCGGTCCCCCATGAGTCGGGGGCAGCTCGGAGGGATGGCAGAGCGGCCGAATGCGAGGCTCTTGAAAAGCCTTGGGCGACGAGCCCCGTGGGTTCAAATCCCACTCCCTCCGCCGGTCAGGGGCTCTTCGTTGGAGGCTCGCCCCGGGCCTCGAAGGCATGC
>JAIVIH010000117.1 GCA_020200615.1 Actinomycetota bacterium
GGGTGGGGGGGACGAGCCCGGCGGGCCCAGTACTCCGCTCCGGGGGCCGCTCGGGCCCGGCACTCCGCTCGGGGGGCCGCTCGGGCCCGGCACTCCGCTCGGGGGGCCGCTCGGGCCCGGCACTCCGCTCGGGGGGCCGCTCGGGCCCGAGGATCCGGATGGTGGGTTCGACCAGGCTGGTGGCGGACGCGGAGGGACCGCTGTGCTCTTCCGGCCCCGCGGGCTCCGGCCCCGCGGGCTCCGGCTCCGGCTTCGGCTCCGGCGCCGGCGCCGGCGCGCTTACCACGGGATCGTCCCAGCGACGGTCCCAGTCGGGGAGGGGAGCGGGAGGGGCGAACGGTGACGGCTCAGCGGGCTCCCCGGCACTCGGCGCGTCGGGCCAACTCCAGAGATCTCGCTCCGGCTCCTTCGCCGGCTCGGCTCCACTGGGCGGCAGCAGGGGGTCGACGGTCCCCACCGTCCAGTTCGGACCGGTGCCCGGATCCCACTGGCCGGAGTCCGGGTCGTCGGCGGCCGGCTCCTCGAACTCAGGGAAGAGCGGGCCGAGGTCGAGCTCGGGAGGTTCCGGGACGACCGGCTCCTCGAACTCAGGGAAGAGCGGGCCGAGGTCGAGCTCGGGAGGTTCCGGGACGACCGGCTCCCCTGGTGGAAACGGCTTCAGCCCCGCGAGCCTGTCCAGCAGGTCGTCGGCCGAGGGCTGCTCGACCACCGGTGCGGGCTGCGCCGGTGCCGGCGGCGGCACCGGCGGCTCCGCAGGCGGGGGTCGCACGGGCGCCGGCGGCGACCACTCGACCTCGGGCCTGGCCCGCGGTTCGGGTCGCGGCGGCGGAGGCGAGGATGGAGCGGCTGGGGGCGGAGGAGGCTCAGCCGCGGGCTCGTACGGGGCCGGCAACACGGGCGTGGCGGCCGCGGCGTCCGCCCCACCGGACACGGGCGGGAGGACGGCCACCACGTCGTGCTCGCTCAGCGCTGCGCTCAGCTCCGACGGATGTCCGTTGACCCACACGCGAGAGCGGGCCAGCACGGCGGTGAAGGGCTCGCCGAAGCGGGCCCGAGCCTGGTCGAGGACCTCGCCCACCGTCGGCCCCTGAAGCTCCACACGGGCCTCACCGGCGGCCTCCCGAGCAGCGGCGAAAAGGCGGAGTACGGGCACGGCTAGTTCCGCACCTCCGCCCGACCGTCCCGGACGACGAGCTTCCCACCGCTGGCCGCCTCGAAGGCGTAGACGGCGCGACCGTCCCGGCCGTTCACGCCGGTCGAGCCGGCATCGAACAGGCTCACCACGAGGTCGTTCCCGGGGAAGGCAGGGCGGGAGAACCGCACTGCGAGCCGGGCCAGGCGGGCCGGATCTCCACCGGCCACCTGGTCGATCACCGCCGACCCGCACATGGCCATCGTGCACAGCCCGTGCAGGATGATCCCTGGAAGCTTGACGCTCCGGGCGAACTCCTCGTCGACGTGGATCCGGTTGGTGTCGCCCGACGCGTCCCGGTAGCGGAAC
This sequence comes from Actinomycetota bacterium, assembly GCA_020200615.1. The sequence goes on from JAIVIH010000117.1 coordinate 1,502, forward strand.
GTCTGGTCGAGGTCGACAGTCCTGAGCACCTCGGCGACCGGTCGCAAGCGGGCCTCGTCGGGGAAGGAATGGTCAGGCCGGTCGTCGCCCGCGTCCTCCAGGCCGGACATGCCCCGGACGAACATGGTGCTGAACTGCTCGAGCACGGGCCGGCCCTCATCGTCCTTGCTCAGACCCCGGATCGTCAGCCGGGTCCCGGACCGGGCGACGCGCACGCTGTGACTTGCGGCCTCGGTGGTGAGCTCCATGCCCGGCACGAGGGGCTGGTGGAAGTGCATGTCCTGTTCGGCGTGTAGGAGCATCGGCTTCAGCTCTGCGGGGATCAGCTCGTCGAGGGCGGCTATGAGCGAGTCCCATGTGGGCACGACTCCGAAGACGGGCGGCGCGTAGCGGCCCTCGGCGTAGGCCGGGTTGGGGTCGTTCGTGGCCGCCGCGTAGGCGCGAGCCTGCTCCAGGTCGACAGTCGCCGTCCGGCGGCCGCCTGCGCGGCCGACCTTGCCGGGGGCCAGGTTCTCGAGTGGGGGAAGGGCCACGGCCACGCTCCTGGCTCGTAAGGGCTTGGAGGAACTCCCGCGTACGCCCTCGCGATCCCTTGACGCGCTCGAACCCTAGCGCGAGGGACGCCCCGGGCTCAGCGACCGAGGCGTATCCGGAGTTCGGCCACCAACCGTTGGGCGAGGTCGGGAGTGAGCAGATCGGTGCCGTGGCCCCTCCCCTCCTCGAGCCACAACGCCTTCGGCTCCTTCGCCCACCGGTAGAGGGTCTCTGCGTGTTCCATGCCGAAGTAGTGGTCTGCCGGATCGTGGACTATGAGGGTGAACCCCGGGGAAATCGCGCCGACCACGTCCCGTGCGTCGGGCACCGCATCGCAGCGAACGGCGATCCGGGTTCGCAGCATGCGGGCCAGCACGACCCGTCCGGCGGGAGTCATGGCGTACCGGCGGACCCGTCTCGTGCTCGGTGTGTCCCACGCTCCCCACCAGGCCGGTGAGCTGACGGCGACGACTCCGGCGACGCCGCCGGCCGAGCCTGCGTGAAGCAGGGCCGCGGCCGCGCCGAGGCTGACGCCCACCGTCACCACGGGGAAGTCGGACCGAGCCGCCGCCACCGCCGCGGCTACGTCGAGAGGCTCGTCCCGTCCCAGGGTGCTCACCCCTTCCGACGCCCCGTGGCCCCGCAGGTCGGGGACGAGCACGTGGACGTGGCGGGCGAGGAGGTGGGCGAAGGCGTGGATGCCGGGCGTGCGGGAAGAGTGCACGAGGCCGTGCACCAGCACGATGGTGGCGAACGCGTCGGGCGGGCCTTGGAGACGCGCGCCGGCGAGACGCAGGCCGTCGGCCGTCACCAGCGACAGGGCCTCCTCCCGGCCGTAGCGGGGGATGAAGGCGTACTTGCGGAGATAGGACTGCAGCACGCGGGCTGACATTCTCACGGAGCCGGCGGGGGACGGCCTCCGGCCGTGGGGACCGGCTCAGGGCCCGCGGAAGGCGGATGGGACCGCTCGCGCCACTCGGCCTCGGCCCGGCCCAGCTCGGAGGTGGGCGGGGCGCCGTCGAAGTACTCGGCCAGCAGGGCGCCCCAGTCGTTGGTGGACTCCATCCGCCCGAACAGGGCGCTCATGCCCCACACCACCCGATCGAGGATGACGTAGGACGGCGGCATGTTCAGCGACTTGATGAGATCCCCGTACCGACCGGTCATGTCGAGCATCTTCTGCAGCGTGCGACCGACGAACTCGGACGTGTACGTGAACTGTCCCCCTTGGAACGGTATATAGGGGCC
>JAIVIH010000366.1 GCA_020200615.1 Actinomycetota bacterium
GCCATCCAGGAGCGCATGGGCCACAGCTCGGTGACCGTCACCCTCGACCGGTACGGACACCTCCTCGAGGGCTTGGACGAGCGCATCGCCGACGGCTTGGACGCCATGTGGCGTGATGCTCTCGCGGCCTGCCCGCGGCCTGGGCGCGGCCTGGATGTCGTTTCGATCGCCCGCTAGAGGGCGAAACCGCAGGTCACATGTGGTGGGCGCTGAGGGACTCGAACCCCCGACCGCCTCCTTGTAAGGGAGCAATGACTGAGCGGTGTGCTGACCTGCGGCTTGCAGGTCAGGAGGCAGCGGAACAGGCTCAGTTAGGCGGTCTGATACCACCATACGTAGACGGGGACCAGACCAAGGATTTCACGTCGCCACTTGCGGTTGGGACCGGATCCGGTCGTTCGCGTGTCACCCGCCCCACCGGCGCATGCGGGCCGGGGGATCGCCGCTCGGCCGACGCGTGGCTTCATCACAGGAAGGCCCGGGCTGAGGCGTCCAGGTCGTCGTACACGACGGCGGCCCGGAGCATGTCGAGGAAGGTCACCAGCGCCTGCACCCGCATAGGCTCCCGCCACCGGGTGGTTCACCGGACCACCCTCACGGGACAGCCACCTGTGGCGCCCTCACGGTGGAGTTCCGGCAGCGCCGTCCACTGAGCTCCACCAACGAGGCGCCCGCCGCTCCGCGCGACTCTGCTACCGGAACATGCAGCACGGTCCCGAGCGCCACCGGTAGCGTCTCGGCGTGGCGACGGGGACGGTGGCCCGCTGAAGGTTCTCGGCGGCTATCGATCGACCGATGCGGCGACGGTTGAGGCCTTCGTCAGACGACTGCGGGAGGCGGGGCTCGAGGCGTGCCTCGACCGCTGGGAGATCCGCGCCGGCGACGACATCGTGGCCCGCATGGACGAGGGCCTCGACGGCTGCGACGCAGCGCCCATCTTCACCTTTGAGGCCTGGTTCGACGGATCCTTGGCCGACGCCTCCATCTCGGCCTCCCGGTAGCAGTCGAATCAGTGCCGTGTTGGTCCGTCGCCGTGAACGGCCAGCCGTCGACGTTTCCTGTCGGTGCCTCCGCCCGGAACCGATCGGGCCTCCGCTGCGTCGCCAGTACCGCCCTCCAGGCCCTCGAGGCCCAGTCGACCGACGGCACGCAGTTCACCGGCTCGATCTGCAACTACGACGTGGTCGGGAACACCCTGGTCCTGGCCAACACCTCGCCACCGCAGATGTTCGGCGCATCCGACCCGAGTGGTACCGCCTACGGCACGCTGACCTGCGGCAGCCTGAAGCTCTCCTGATCGGCCTCCCTCCGTGTAACCCCGCTCGCCCCGGGGCGTCTGGACGATCGACACCGACGAACAGGGAGACGAAAGCCATGGCCGACCAGGCCGGGAACGAGATCGCCGTCGCCGACGACGAGGCCGAGGCGGAGGTCGAGGGCTTCAACGGGATCAACACGACCCGGGACAACATCCCCCGGCGTCCGCGGCCGGCGTCGGCCACCGCGCCGGCCACCGCGCCGGCCGTGGGCGACATGGGCCTCGGCCGCTCCGAGTACGCCATCAAGGAGCAAGGCATCAAGTAGCGCGGTGGGCCGGGCGAGCGGAGACGTTCCAGATGCATGCGTTCCTGATCGTCCTGCTGCTGGCCCAGCCGGCCGGCGCGGGGAGCGGTGGGACCGCAGGCACGACGTCCACCACCGTCGTGCAACGGACGACGACGACCACGCCGCCCCCCACCTCGCCACCTCCGACCTCGCCACTTCCGACCTCGCCGCCCGACCCTCCGCCGACTGCAACCCCGCCCGGCCCTGGTCCGGGTCCCACCCAACCTCCTGCGACGACCCCTGCCCCGCGGCCCACGGTCCCGACTCCGCCGAGGACGACCCTTCCGTTCACCCCCTCGATCCAGCTACTCGAGCCGTCCGACCCCGCCCCAGGGCCGGTGGACATCGACCAGCCACCGCCACAACCCTCCGGCTTCCCCGGCCCTCTGGTGCCCCCCGTCCTGCGGATGGACCGCCCGTCCAGCGAGCCGGGCGGGGTGGTCGTGCTGCGGGGGGAGGGGTGTTCGCCGGGCGCACCCGTGGCGGTCGTGGTGGGGGACGTCGCCGTCGGATCGATTCCGGGCCTGGACGACGGCAGCTTCGTCGCCATCCTGACGCTGCCCGACTTCGGGCCGGGCCGCTACGACATCGACATCGACTGCGGGGCCACCAGCTTCACCATCCCCATGGACGTGGTGGTGGCGACCTCGGTGGAGTCGCCCAACTCCGTGCTGGCGCTGTTCATCTTCTTCGTGCTCCTGATCCTCGTCCTGTTCCGTCGCCGGCGCATCCACCGCCCGGCACCGGGCCGGATGGACGACGCCGGCGGCGATTTCGGGGGCCACTGACCCTCGAACTTGCCCTTTCATTTCGCGCAGACAGGCGTATGCTCGTAACTGTGAGTGGCATCACGGCGGCGCCCGCCGAGGGTGATCTGGTCAGGTTCGCACTGGCCGGCGACACGGCTGCGTTCGCGTCGTTGTACCGGGCCAATGTCGGCGCGGTGAACCGGGTCGTGGCCAGCGGCATCTCGAACCCCGAGATCGCCGCCGACGTCGTCCAGGATGTCTTCGTCAAGGCGCTCGAGCGCCTGGTCAGCCTGCGGGAGCCGGATCGCTTCCGGCCCTGGCTGCTGGCCATCGCCCGCAACGCGGTCGTCGACCGGCACCGCTCGACAGGCCGGGCTCCGACCACGAGCCTCGACGAGGAGTGGGCAGCCGAGCCGGTCGCCGGCGGCCCCTCGTCGGAGGAACTGGCCGAGCTGTCCGAGTTGGCCCGCCTGGTGGCCGGCTGCGTCGCCGGTCTCTCGCGCCGTGACGCCACCGCGGTGTCGATGGTGACCCATCTGGGTCTGGGGCCGGCCGAGGTGGCCGTCGCCCTCGGCGTGAGCCGGGGTGCCGCCAAGGTCATCGTGCATCGCGCCCGCCGCCGCCTCCGTGAGGCGCTCGCCCTGGAGTTGATGGTCCGGCGTAGGGGCCCCGGATGCCCGGTGTTCGACGCCCTCTCTCCCGACGACGTCGTGGCCGCCGCCCGCCACGTCAGGTCGTGCCCGGGCTGCGCCGCTCTGGCGGAGGCCGAGGTCCACCTGTACGGCTCAGAGCCCGAGGCCCTCCACCCGCACGTCGGCATCGCGTAGCGCCGTCACCAGGGCTTGCGGGAGGTCGCCGGCGGACCAGCCGCCTCCGGCGAATCCTGTCACCTCGGCGTCGACGTCGGAATGAGCCTGCGC
>JAIVIH010000367.1 GCA_020200615.1 Actinomycetota bacterium
CCGCCTGCACCTTGTCCACCGAACCGAGGTCGTACTTGGCCATCATCTCCCCGCCGTCGCCGCTGGGGGCCAAGGGTACGACGAGAGTCTCCGTCCTGTCGTCGAGGCCGGGGGCGACGAGGGCCCACCTCAGGCGGACCAGGACTACCGCGTCGGGAGGATCGGCGGCCGAGATCCGGACCACGAGACGGGCCTCCGGGGTCTCCACCACCTCCGTCGTCAGCCGGCCATCCAGGCTGGCGTAGGTCCCCCCGATCAGACGCTCCTCACCGCCGGCCGCGGCTGGGAGCTGACGGGAGAAACTGCGCAACGGGATCACATCGGCCAGTGGTCCTCGCTTCGGGGCGGAGGTGGTCGGGTCGACAACCACGAGCTGGGCGCTCCACTCCCCGACGGGCAGCTGATGGAACACGGCCTGCCCTCTGGCACCCAACGGCTCCGACCGCGCGTGGCCCGCCGGCCCGACCAGATGCACGCCGGCTCCGGCCGGCAGATGGCGATGGAGTCTCGGGCGTACGGTGATCACGACATCGACCGCGCCCGGCTGGAGGCTGCGGCCGTCGGCGTCGTCGAACACGGGATGGATCAGCACGGTGACCTCGTCCGACTCGAGGTAGGCACCGCCCTCGGTCGTCCACGGACCTCGCTCCACGAGCAGCCTCTGGGCTTCGCCCCACGCTCTAGCGGCCGCGTCACTCGTCATCTGTCATCCCCTCCTCGCCCTCGGGGTCATAGGGGTCGTCGCGTCCGGCCCAGTTGCCCCGGGCGCGTTCGCCCAGCGGCAACCTGACCCAGACCGTGATCGTGGCCGCCCGCTCTTCCGGTGCCGGCTTCCAGCTGCACATGGGACACGGGTCATCCACCACGCGCTCATGAAGCTTGAACCGGATGGGGTAGATGTTCTTGCAGCCCCCGCAGACCCATCGGATCATCTCGCGGTAGTTGCCGCCTTCGTGCTCGGCGTGGATGAGCCAGTTGGGTCGGGCCACGCGGCGAACCGGCGACCGCCCGGGCCCGTCGCAGCCGGGCGTCGGACAGGTCTCCTCCTCGTACAGTTGCTCGCAAAGGGGACAGGACTTGAACTCGACCCGACGCCGCGAGATCCGCCCCTCCCGCTCCATGGTGCGGAAGGTGAGGCTCTCGGCGAAGGCCGCTCCGAGGATCTGGCGAGTGGCCGTGCCCCGGACAGCCTGATCGATGAACGGCCGCAGGTGACACTTGCCCGGGTTCCACTCGGCCACGTCGTGGGGAGCAAAGCAGCAGTCACGACCACACTCCTTCCGGCAGCCTCGCCGGTGGTGCCCGCAGTCACACGATCCCAACAGCGAGACGGTGAAATCGCCGGCGAACTCGAGCACGTCGTCACGGCTGAGCTGGAACTGAGGGAACTGTTCTGCGAGCAGGTGGTTGGTGGCTCGGAGCGACGCCCCTACCTGGTTGATCATGGTGGCGTAGGCCACTTCCCAACGCCCCCACCACGGCCCTTCTTCTGCGACCACCGCCCGACGCCACCCGCAGCCGAAGGCGAGCATCAGGTCAAGAGGGTTCAGCTCTCGCGGCTTTGCCGCGACGGTCACCCGCTCGTGGAGCGACTGGTAGGAATGCCACATCTCCGGCGGAGGAATTCCCGGAGGGCCGAAGAACACCATCGCCATTGCGGGCTCGGGCGGGACCTTCCCACTGACGTGGACGGCCACGAAGGCGACGAAGGCGGCGAAGTTCTCGTGGACCTTGGCCGCGATACGCGCCGGTAGCCACCTTCCACTCGGGCCGGTCCTGGCCCATCGCTCCCGCAGAGCAGCCAGCTCCTGCCAGTCGACCACCCACTCGCCGTCCACCGTTGTCTCCCAGGATACGGCCCCTGCCGGCATCGAGGATCTCCCGTTCGCCATACCTGTTCATAGGGGTCGCCGTGCCGCCTCCCGGCTGCGACCCCTACATCCCATTGAGGCCCGACGCTCGTCGGCGCCCTGGCAACGGAGAGAGAGAGAAGGACATGACCCAGACGCTCAACGCACGCCGGATCGGTTCCGCGGCAATCGCCGTGTTCCTCGGGGCGCTTCTCGTGATCGCGGCGGGGACCAACGCCTCGGCCAGGCCACTGGGCCCCGACGACGGCCCCGCCGTCCGCCCCGCCCCCGCCCGTGACGAGCCGGCCTCAGGCCGACGCCCCACCGATCCCACGCCCGCGCCCAAGCCGATTCCGAAGCCGATTCCGAAGCCGACGCCGAACCCGGTTCCGAAGCCCGCGTCGGGGCCAGTGCCGAAGCCGGTTCCCAAGCCTTCGCCGGGGCCGGCGCCGAAGCCGGCTCCCAAGCCCGCGCCGAAGCCCGTGCATGACGAGCCGGCGTCGGGCAAGCGCCCGACCGACGGCGGCAAGACGGGCCCTGATGAACCGCAGTCGGGCAGCCGTCCGACCGATGGAAGTAGCACGACGACTACGACCGTCCGGCGAGCAGCCACGACATACCCAAAGACAACGCCGAATCCGAGGTTCCCGGTGAACGAAGCTGGAACGAAGTGCACCGGTTCTGAGACGGCGGCAATCAAGTCGATCCAGGCTTACTTGCTAAGGACCTTCCCCGGCTCCACCTTCAACGGCATGTTGGACTGCAGGACAATCTCCGGCACCAACACGGTGTCGCTGCATGGCGTCGGACGGGCAGCCGACATCACGGCCAGAAACATGGCGCAGCGATTCGCCATCATCAGGTGCCTTGTCGGGAACTACAGGGTGCTGGGTATTCAGCGAGTGATCGACGAAGGTGTGTTTCCTCGCCGGGTCTGGAACCCGAGGCGTGGGACCTGGAACAAAAACCGTGCCTACATGGTCCCGAACAACCTCCACTACGAGGTGAACATTGCGTCGGCAGGAAATGGATCCGTCCCGACATCACGACCGGGCTTCAACAGCGCAGTCTGTCGGTAGCGGCGCAGTTGCATTCCGCGGCTAGGCCGTTGGCTCAGCCGCGGTGCGACATCGCCGGCCGCGCGAATGCGACCCATGTCGAAGTGAGGCCCGAACCCGTCGTGGCCAGATTGTGGTCGTTCTCCAAGAGCGAACAGAACAGAGCGCGCCAGTGGTGTCGACGGCGCCGGTGATCGCCCAGCTCGGGTCGAGTGGGGGCAGGGCCGGGTTGGTGAGATATTACAGCCCGAGAGCAGCTCCCGCCCCCACCGATCTCCCCTCGATGACATCCAAGGCCGCTCCGGTGCGGTCGGATATCACCGCCCAGCGGGCGCTCAACGACGGTACCCGGGTAGCTCGCCAGGC
>JAIVIH010000368.1 GCA_020200615.1 Actinomycetota bacterium
GGCCCAAGCATCCCGCTCAGAGGGCCGCTCGGGCCCAAGCATCCCGCTCAGAGGGCCGCTCGGGCCCAAGCATCCCGCTCAGAGGGCCGCTCGGGCCCAAGCATCCCGCTCAGAGGGCCGCTCGGGCCCAGCGAGCCCGCCCCCGGCCGGGCAGACTACGGAGCATGGGACTCATCTGGTTCATCATCTCCACATCATCAGCGGCTTGATCATCGGCGCCCTCGGCCGCTTGGCCGTCCCCGGGCCGAACCCGATGACGATCGGCATGACAATCCTCATCGGCATCGCCGGCGCCTTCGTGGGAGGGCTCATCGCCTATCTCCTGGGGGCCAGCGTGGGCATCGCCTTCGTCCTCGAGGTGCTCGCCGCGGCGGCCATCATCTACTTCATGCAGCGGCGGCCGCGCCGGGTCGTCTAGACGTCACGGGTGCCGGCGGAACCTGATCGCCCACCGCCCCCGAAGGGACGCAAGAAGGACCCGACCGGGAGCGGCGTCTTCATCAGCTATCGACGGGAGGACGCCTCCGGCTTCGCCGGGCGCCTTCACCACTCCCTGAGCGCCCACTTCGGGGCCGCCCGCGTCTTCCGCGACGTCGACACCATCAAGCCCGGGCAGCACTTCCCGGACCTCATCACCAGCTCGCTCCAAGCCTGCGGGGCGTTCGTGGTCATCATCGGCCGGGAGTGGCTGGTCGACACCAGTGGCCGGCGCCGCCTCGACGACCCGGAGGACTGGGTCCGGGTCGAGCTGGAAGCGGCCCTCAGGCGCGACGACGTGATCGTGGTTCCCGTCCTCGTCGAGAAGGCGCCCATGCCCGCTGCCGCCGACCTCCCTGAGTCGCTGGCCCCGCTGGCGACGCGCCACGCCCTGGAGGTCAGCGACAGCCGGTGGGACTACGACGTCAAGCGCCTGACGGACACCCTGGAGGAGGTCGTCGGTCCGGCGACGACCACCTGGCGGGCCAACGTCCACCGGTGGATGACGCCGCGGAGCGCCCTCGGGGCGGTGGCACGCTTGGTGGCCGCCGCTGCCATCCTGCTGGGGCTGGGTTGGGGCGCGGTCGCCGTCTTCGGCGGCTCCCCGAAGACCAGTCCGATGACCGGTGACTACAACATCGCCGTCGCCCAGTTCGTCAGCGTCGACGCCAACGGTCGACCGGCAGAATCCACCGAGGCCCACTCCCTGGCTCAGTCGGTTTACGACCTCCTGGACCGGGAGCTGGCGACCATCGAGCAGGGCGGCTTCGACCTGAACCTGCGCCCGCCGGGGGAGACGGGCCAGATCAAGGGCTCCACGCCTCAGCGTCGTGCCGCCGCCGCGGCCGAGGAGGCGGAGCGCATCCGGGCCGACGTCATCGTGTACGGCACCCTCCGGGTGGACCTGCCCAACCAGTTCGCCCCCGAGTTCTTCCTCAGCGAGCGGCGCCTGCAGAACGCCGAGGAGCTGTTCGGCCAGCACGACCTGGGGTCGGCCATCCGGTCCACGGGCGACATCGGCCGCAACCCCGTCGCCCGCAAGGCTCTCCGCGACCAGGTCCTGGGACGGACCCGGGCCCTGGCCGAGTTCATCGTGGGCCTGAGCTATTACGGCGCCAACCAGATTCAGCCTGCCTTCGACCACTTCGAGGCCGCCCGGCAGGCCGAGGGGTGGGGCGACCGGGATGGCAAGGAGGTGCTGTACCTGTTCCTGGGCAACGCCGCCGGCAAGCTCGACGACCTCGATCGGGCCGACGGCTTCTACGGCCAGGCCCTCGGCCTCAATCCCGAGTACTCGCGGGCCCGGTTGGGCCGGGCCGAGGTCCTCCTCCACCGTTCGCGCGGCAACTGCGAGTCGGGGAACGTGGACGTCGCGGGGCTGACCTCGGCCCTCGACACCTACCGGAGCGCCCTCACAGCCAAGGCCCAGCCCGCCTTGTCCGACATCCCGACCAAGGTCGCGTTCGGCACGGGCCGCGTCCATCTCTGCCTGAGCCAGGCCTTGGTCGGGGACCACTGGGCCGAAGCCGAGCGCGCGTTCCAGCAGGTGGTGGGGGAGTTCCGGGGCCGGAACGCCAGGGTGCGGGAGATGGCCGCCGAGGCCTACGCCAACCTCGGCTTCGTCCACCTTCCCGCTTCCGGCGATCCCGACGCCGCCGGCCGCTACCGCCAGTCCGCCTCCGACTACCAGAGCGCCATCGACCTCACCGGGGACGACGAGCGCAAGGCGTTCTTCTTCAGCATGCGGGGCTTCGTGTTCGGGCGCCTTGGGGACACGGCCCAGGCCGATCAGGCCTACGCCACGGCCATCGAGCTGACCCAGGATTCGGCGGCCAAGGCCCGCTACGCCCAGGCCCGCCAGTCGCTCACCGCGCCGCCATAGCCCTCAACCGACCACGAAGGCGGCGCACCTCCCGCCCCCGCCGCATACCCATCCTCGTATCATCGCCCGCGACGGCGGAGGAGGCCTCATCCCTTGGATCCACGTACCGGTCCGGCAGGGCGACGGCTGTGGGGCCTGGCCCTGGCCCTGCTCCTCGTCCTCGCCGCCTGCGGTGGCGGGTCTGACGAGGAGGCCGGATCGGGAACGTCCACCACCGAGCCGGCCGTCAGCACCAGCAGCAGCACCGTCTCGCAGACGACCTCGACCGAATTGGCCGCGCCCGGCAGCCCGCTCCAGCGGCGTGACGTCCCGCCCGAAGGGGTGAAGGCCCAGTTCGAGTACTTCCAGGAGGGCGACGGCGCGTGCTTCGGCCTCGATGAGTCGAGGCCGGCGGCGGTGGTGGACTTCGAAAAGCCGGAGATGGCCACGTCCTTCATCATCTGCTTCCCCGGCTTCGCTCCGAACCAACCGGTTCAGGCCGACGTCCGCCTACCCGACGGGAAGATGCGCAAGATCTCCAGTGAATCGTTCAACGTTCCCGAGGGGGTGCCCTTCTCTCTTTGGACGGCGGTGCCGGGTGACCCGCTGGGCACGTACGAGGTGACGGCCACCCAGGGCGCGCTCCGGGGGACGGGACGCTTCACCGTCAGCGTCGCCTCGTCCCCGAACCTGGTCGAGATCGAGCCCTTATTCGGCCCGGCAGGGTCGGTGTTCCGCTTCGCCCTCGCCGGCTTCCCGCCCAACCGGAACGTGGAGCTGTACCTCTACCGGCAGACCGAGGCCGGCCCTTATTCCTTCCTCACGACCCTGTCACCGCGGATGGACGGAAAGGGCGAGACGATTCTGACCGTGCACACCGCACCGGACGATCCGCCAGGGGTCTATTGCCTGTTGCGGCGGGG
>JAIVIH010000369.1 GCA_020200615.1 Actinomycetota bacterium
GCAGCTCGACCAGGCCCTCACCTCCCGCGACACCATCAACACCAAGCTGCGGGAGATCCTCGACGACGCCACCGACAAGTGGGGCACCAAGGTCGTGCGGGTGGAGATCCAGCGCATCGACCCTCCGGCCGACGTCATGCACGCCATGCACGAGCAGATGAAGGCAGAACGCACCCGGCGGGCCGTGGTCACCACCGCCTCGGGTGAGCGGGAGGCGGCCATCGCCAAGGCCGAGGGTGAGAAGCAGGCGGCCATCCTCTCGGCCGAAGGTCTCCGGGAGGCCAACATCCTGCAGGCCGAGGGTGAGGCGGCCGCCACCCGCATGGCGGCCGAGGCCGAGCAGTTCCGCCAGATCGCCGTCGCCCAGGGAGAGGCGGACGCCATCCGGGCGGTCTACGGGGGCATCCACGACGGCCGGCCGACGGCCGACCTCCTGGCCGTGAAGTACCTTGACACCCTCCAGGTCATGGCCAACGGGCAGGCCACCAAGCTCTTCTTCCCCACCGAGTCCAGCGCCCTCCTCGGGGCGCTAGGCGGAGTCAAGGCCCTGTTCGCCGAGCTGGACGGGAGCCCGCCGGTCCGGCATCGCCCGCCGCCGAGCTAGCGGAACCACCATGCGGGCGTGGGCCGGGACCACCCTCGGCCGTTTCTTGCGGCGCGTCGTGCCCGGCGTCCACCGCGTCCACGCCCAGGTCACGCCCTACGCGACCAGGTGGGACGCGGCCAACGAGCTGATCCTCACCACCACCGGCCCGCTCTGGGTGGTGCTGGGAGACTCGACGGCCCAGGGGATCGGCGCGCCCGGCTACGACCAGGGCTACGTGGGCCAGCTCCGCATCCTCCTGGACGAGCAGCGGGGCGAGAACGGGCCGTGGCGGGTACTCAACCTCTCCCGTTCGGGCGCCCGGTCGGCCGACGCCCTGGAATCGCAGCTGCCCCGCCTGGAGTCGCTGCCCGTGGAACCCGACCTGGTGACGTGCGCCATCGGGGCCAACCGCTGGGTCGGGCGCCAGGCGGTGGTGCTACGCGACATCCCTGCCAGCGCCGGAGCCACGGGCATGGTCCGCCTCGACCGGGAGGAATGGCGGGCCGAGAGCGCCATGGGCTCGCCGAGGCGCTGGGGCTGGGGCTGAAGACCGAGGACTAGCGAGACTCCTCGGGGAGGTCCTCCTCCTGGGCCTTGGGGTCGGGCTCGCCCCAGCCGACCTTTTCAGCCTTCTCCGCCACCGGTTCCAGCCCGACGTCGGGCCGATCCGGGCGGAGCTTCTCCCCGCCGACCCCGCTCACCGAGATGCCACCGGACTTGTCGTCTCCCGCGGTCGCGGCCAGGGCGGGCCCCTCGGCCGGCTCAGGCTCTGATTCGTCGTTCATGAGCCTCCCATCTGTCGACGCCGACGGGCGGAGGGTCCCGCCCGTCGGCGTCGAAGTTAGCTCCCCCCGGTCACCGCATCCTTGGCCGACGCCGCCTGCTCCTTCACCTGTTGCGTCGCCTCCAGGCCCTGCTCTTTCACCTGGCTGGCGGCCTCCCGGCTGGTCTCGACCGTCGTGTCAGCTGAGGCCTGAGCCGTCTGCTTCACCTCCTGCGCACCCTTGGATGCAGCCTCCTTTACCTCCTGGACGGCCTGCTGGCCGTGCTCCTTGAGGCCCGACGCCAGCTCCTGACCGGCCTCGGCGGCGACTTCCTTGAGCGGCTCGGCCGCCTTGAGCACCGCCTGAGCGGCCTTGGTCTCGGGCTGACTGGGGCGCAGGAGGGCGGCGGCAACCACACCGGCCCCAAAGGCCACCAACCCTGCGGCGAGGGGAGCGCCTTCGGTGGTTCGGGTCGCGCTGTCCTTAAGGGCCGCGGGTGCTTCCTTGACCCGCTCCGCGACCCCACCGGCAGCGCCGGCGACGGCGCCGGCGGTGTCCGACATCGTCTGGGTGACCGTGCTTCCGGCGTCCCCTACGGCACCAGCGGCCTGGGAAGCGGTACCCATGACGCTCTCGCGCACCGAGCGGACTCCGAGCTTCACCCGGTTGGCCCGGCGCTCGACCATGCGCCCGGGGCTCACCCGGTCGCCGATGGCGTCGATCGTCGTCCCGAGACTGCTACGGCTCTCCTCGATGTCGCGCCTCAGCTCTTCTGCGCTTTCGCCCATTCCATGTCCTCCTTGAGAGTTTCGACGGTCTGTCTCGGTACAGGGTCCACGTGCTTGATCTGTTCCCGCCCCCGGGTGATCAGGACGGCGGCGGCGATGCCGTAGAGCACGGCCACCAGTAAGAAGGCCAGGGCGACGGGCATGACCGCATCCAGGAGCCAGGCAAGCGCGAACGAGGCGAAGAGGATGGTCAGATAGCCGGTGAGGGCGCCCGCTCCGAGCATCCCCCCGGCCTTGCCCGCCCGGCTCACCTCCTCCTTGAGCTCGACCTTGGCCAGCTCGACCTCCTTGCGCATCAGCGTGCTGACCTCGGACGTCATGTCCGCGACGAGGGCGCCGAGGGACTTGTCAGCCTCCTGGGGCTGGGTCGGGAGCACCTCCGGCTGAGGGCGATTGGCCGGGGCCGCCATCACAGCTCCCGGGTCTGGCCGGCGGCACCGGCACCGCTGAGCGAGGGCGGAGGCGCCATCAAGGGCGCCGTAGGCGAGGCCTTGGGGGCTGAGGCCGTGGGGGGCAGCGCCGGGGGGGCCTGGTTCGGCGTCGTCTCCGGCAGGGCCGGGTGCGGCGCCGGCGCCTGAGCGCCCTGCTGGGCCGCCTTGATCCCCCGTCCGAGGCGGCCGACCGCCAATCCGGCGGCAACCGCTCCCAACAGGAACAGGCTCGGCTTGCGACGGGCGAACTCCCGCACGTCGTCGACAGTGCCTTCGAACCCACGCTCTTCCAACCGCCCGGCCAGCTCGGTCAGCTTGTCCGCCACCTGGCGGGTGGCGTCGGCCGCGAATCCGGCCTGCTCGGGGCGGCCCTCGGTCAGGGCCCGGACCTGCTGACCCAGATCCCGGAGGCCGCCGGCGGCGCGTTCGGTCTGGGCGTTGGCCTGGTCTCGAATCTGGAACTGGGCCTGCTGGGCCAGGTCCCGCACCTGGGTCGTCGCCTGCTTCGTGACCTCAGTCACCTGCTGCGCCGCTTCCGAAGCGACCTGCCGGGCACCGTCAGCGGCGGCACCGGCAACCTGTCCGCCGGCCTCGACGACTGCGCCCGCGGCTTGTTTCCCCTGCTCAGCGGCCGTGGCGGCCACGACCGCGGCCTCCTCCTTGGCTGCCTCGGCCGCCGAAGAGGGGGCGCCTGAGGGCGTCGAAGATTGCTGCAAGTCCGTCATCGGTTCCTCCGAAAAGAGTGGGTTGGGTCCCGGGAGACGTACCGCCGACCCAGGCTCGCCGAGCGGCTGGATGCCCAACCGGGGCTCGGCCCTACCCACGGCTGCCGCGGGTCGAAACGCAGGTTCCGGAATTCGACGGGTTCAGCGTGGTCGCCGAACCGCGGGGGTAGAGGTGCGTCGTGCGCTCTCCCGTGGCAGTCATCGTCGCCCTCGCCCTCGCCGTCCTCTCCGCCGGCCCCGCTCGGGCCCAGGCCGAGCAGCCCGTCCTCGACCGAGCGGCGGCCGCCCTGCGCGCCGAACCGGTGTACGTCGACGGAGCCGCCGAGTTGGGCCAGGACGTGGATGCCGACCGGCTGGTGCAGCGGATTCGCCAGCGGGAGGCCCCGGTCTACATCGCCGTCCTGCCGGCGTCGGCGGCGGGCGAGGCAGGCGGGAACGCGTCAGCCATGCCCCAGGCCCTGGCTCGGAAGGTGGGCCTGGCCGGGACCTACGGGGTGGTGACGGGCAGGAGCTTCCGGGCCGGCAGCACCAACCTGCCGACGGGCCGGGCCGCGGGCCTGGCCAGCGCTTCCTTCCAGGCCCACCAGGGGGAGGGGCTCCAGGCCGTCCTGGTCGATTTCGTGGACAGGGTGGCGACCACCGTCGCCGGAAGCGGGAACGGAAGCGGTGGTGGCCAGGGAACTCCCTTCGAAGGCGGCGGCGAAGGCGGCGACCGTGGCGGAGACGGAGGCGGAGGCGGCTCCAGCGTTCTTCCCCTGCTCCTGCTGGCCGGCGCCGGGGGAGGAGGCTTCTACCTGTGGCAGAAGGGCAAGCGCCGGCGTCAGGAAGAAGCTCTTCAGGACGAGGCGGACTGGAGCCTGCTCCGGGCCGAGGTCTCGGTG